>NZ_JBXAPG010000018.1:92954-131909 GCF_058803765.1 Burkholderia sp. GW821-FHT14F03 | reverse complement strand
CGCGGAAAGGCGCGCGCGGGGCCGGACGGCGCGACGATCAGACGAACGGCGTCAGCAGCATATCGATGAGCTTGATGCCGATGAAGGGCGCGATGATACCGCCCACGCCGTAGATCAACAGATTGCGCCACAGCAGCTTCTCGGCCGGCTCGGCCCGGTACTTCACCCCCTTCAGCGCGAGCGGGATCAGCGCGACGATGATCAGCGCGTTGAAGATCACCGCCGCCAGGATCGCCGACGTCGGGCTGTGCAGCCCCATCACGTTCAGCGCGCCGAGCGCCGGATAAGTCGCCACGAACGCGGCCGGGATGATCGCGAAGTACTTCGCGAGATCGTTGGCCACGCTGAAGGTCGTGAGCGCGCCGCGCGTCATGATCATCTGCTTGCCGACCTCGACGACCTGCATCAGCTTGGTCGGATTGCTGTCCAGGTCGACCATGTTGGCCGCCTCCTTGGCCGCCTGCGTGCCGCTGTGCATCGCCACGGCCACGTCGGCCTGGGCCAGCGCCGGGGCGTCGTTGGTGCCGTCGCCCGTCATCGCGACCAGATGGCCCTTCGCCTGATGCTCGCGGATGAGCCGCAGCTTGTCCTCGGGCGTCGCTTCCGCGAGGAAGTCGTCGACCCCGGCCTCGGCCGCGATCGCCGCGGCGGTCAGGCGGTTGTCGCCCGTGATCATCACGGTCTTCACGCCCACCTTGCGCAATTCCGCGAAGCGCGCGGCGATCCCGTGCTTGACGATGTCCTTGAGCTCGATCGCGCCGAGCACCTTGGCGCCGTCGGCCACCACGAGCGGCGTGCCGCCGCGCCGCGCGATGTCGTTGACGGTCGTCTCGACCTCATGCGGGAAACCGATGCCGAACGCGCCCACATGCGCGCGGATCGCCGACGCCGCGCCCTTGCGCACCTGGCGCGCGCCGACATCGAGCCCGCTCATGCGCGTGCGCGCGCTGAACGGCACCGTCACCGCGCCGTCGATCGCCGTCGCCTGCAGCGCGAAACGCTGCTTCGCGAGCGCGACGATCGAGCGCCCCTCGGGCGTCTCGTCGGCCAGCGACGACAGCAGCGCGGCCTCGGCCAGCGTGCGCTCGGTCACGCCGGGCGCGGGCTTGAAATGCACGGCCTCGCGGTTGCCGAGCGTGATCGTGCCGGTCTTGTCGAGCAGCAGCACGTCGACGTCGCCCGCCGCCTCGATCGCGCGGCCCGAGGTCGCGAGCACGTTCGCGCGCATCATGCGGCTCATCCCCGCGATGCCGATCGCCGACAGCAGCGCGCCGATCGTGGTCGGGATCAGGCACACCAGCAGCGCGATCAGCACGGTCAGGCTCACTGTCGCGCCCGAGGCGTTCAGGAGCGCGCTGAAGCGCGAGAACGGCAGCAGCGTCACGCAGACCAGCAGGAAGATGATCGTCAGCGCCACCAGCAGGATCGACAGCGCGATCTCGTTCGGCGTCTTGCCGCGCTTCGCGCCCTCGACCATCGCGATCATGCGGTCGAGGAACGCCTCGCCGGGGTTCGCGGTGATCTTCACGATGATCCAGTCGGACAGCACGCGCGTGCCGCCCGTGACCGACGAGAAATCGCCGCCCGACTCGCGGATCACCGGCGCGGATTCGCCCGTGATCGCCGATTCGTCGACCGACGCGACGCCGTCGATCACGTCGCCGTCGGCCGGGATCGTGTCGCCGGCCTCGACCAGCACCACGCTGCCGGCGGCCAGCTCGTCGCTCGGCACGCGGTGGCTGGTGCTGTCGTAGCGCTTCGGCTCGTCGAGCACCTTGGCGTACACGCGCTTGCGCGTCGCGCGCAGTGCTTCCGCCTGCGCCTTGCCGCGCCCTTCGGCCAGCGCCTCCGCCGCGTTGGCGAACAGCACCGTGAACCACAGCCAGCAGGCCACGGCGAAGATGAAGCCGGCCGGCGCGTCGCCGTTGCCCGCGAGCGCCTGCAGCCACAGCACCGTGGTGACGATGCTGCCGAGATAGACGACGAACATCACGGGGTTCTTCAACTGCACGCGCGGCGCGAGTTTCCGGAACGCCTCGCGCAGGATCGCGCTCCGGCGCATGGGCGGCAGCGCGCTGATCGGCGCGGCCGCCGGATTGATCGAGGTTTCGATATGGGACATGAATGGACTCCGGTTACCTTCTCTTACCGTGCGCCGGCCGGTTTGCCGAACGCGCGGTCGAGCGCGAGGTTCAGTTCGAGCACGCGCACGCGCGGCTCGCCGAGCACCCCGAGCTGACGCGGCAGGACGAGGCGCTCGACGAGCGCCGCCACCTGTCCGTCGGCCACGCCGCGCGCGCGGGCCACCCGCGCCGCCTGCAGCCGCGCATTCGCGACCGAGATCTCGGGATCGAGCCCGGACGCCGATGCCGTCACGGCATCCGCCGGCACCGGCGTACCGGCCGCGAGCCCGTTCTGCCGGCGGTAGTCGCGCACGCGCCCGGCGACGTCGCCGAGCAGCTTCTTGCTGATCGCCCCCTGGTTGCTCGCGCCGCTGCCGGCCGCGTTGTAGGGCTGGTCGACCGTCTTCGAGGCATCGGCCGGATCCGTGCCGACCGTGGCGCTCGGGCGCGGATGGAAATACCCGGCGCGCGCGAACGACTGCCCGATCACCGCCGAGCCGACCGTCACGCCGTCGCGGGCGACGAGGCTGCCGCGCGCCTGCGCGGGAAACAGCACGTTCGCGACGCCGGTGGTGAGCAGCGGATAGCCGAGCCCGGTGACGAGCATGAACAGCACCGACGCGGCGAGCACCGGCCGGACGAGGCCGCGCGTCGCGGCCATCAACGACGAACCGGATGCCGGCGCGGCGACGGCCGCCGTGTGGCGATTGCTATGAGCCATGATGAATTCCTCAGAACAGTTGGCCGCTCGTCATCAGCAGATGCTCGACGATCGGACCGAGCGCAAGCGCGGGCAGGAACGTAAGACCGCCGACGACCAGGATCACGAACACCAGCAGCCCGGCGAACAGGCCCGTCGAGGTCGACAGCGTGCCGGCGCTCTCCGGGATGCTTTTCTTCGCGGCCAGGCACCCCGCGACGCCGAGCATCGGCAGCAGCGTCAGGTAGCGGCCGATCAGCATCGCGAGCCCGATCGTCGTGTTGAAGAACGGCGTGTTCGCGTTCAGGCCCGCGAAGGCGGAGCCGTTGTTGGCGGTGCCCGACGTGTACGCGTACAGCACCTCGCTGAAGCCGTGCGGGCCGAGGTTCGCGAGGCTGTCCACGGTCGCGGGCACGAGCGCGGCCAGCGCGGTGAAGCCGAGGATGCTGAACGGATGCGCGAGCACCGCGAGCATCACGAGCTTCATCTCGCGCGCCTCGATCTTCTTGCCGAGGAACTCGGGCGTGCGCCCGATCATCATGCCGACGAGGAACACCGTCAGGATCGCGAACGTGAACAGGTTGATCAAGCCGACGCCGTCGCCGCCGAACACGTTGTTCAGCATCATCTGCGCGATCGGCACGAGGCCGCCCAACGGCGTCAGCGAGTCATGCATCGCGTCGACCGAGCCGGTGGTCGCGGCGGTCGTGACGGTCGCGAACAGGCTCGTCTGCGCGATGCCGAAGCGCATCTCCTTGCCTTCCATGTTGCCGCCCGGCTGGGTCGCGCTCAGCTGCTGGTCGACGCCCACGCCGGCGAGCAGCGGATTGCCGTGCTGCTCGGCCTGATAGATCAGCGCGAGGAAGCCGACGAACATCACGAGGAACGCGCCCAACAGTACCCAGCCCTGACGCCGGCGCGCGATCATGCTGCCGAGCGCGTAGGTGAGCGCCGACGGGATCAGCAGCATGCACAGCATATGCAGCGTGTTGGTGAGCGGCGTCGGATTTTCGAACGGATGCGCGGCGTTCATGCTGAAGAAGCCGCCGCCGTTGGTGCCGATGTGCTTGATCGATTCGAGGCTCGCGACGGGCCCCATCACGATCTGCTGGCGCGCGCCTTCCAGCGTGGTCGCCCACGCGTCGGCGGCCAGCGTCTGCGGCATGCCCTGCCAGACGTACACGAGCGCCATCGCGAAGCTGAGCGGCAGCAGGATGCGGTAGGTGACGCGCGTGAAATCGACCCAGTAGTTGCCGATATCGGCCGCGCTCTTGCGGCTCAGGCCGCGAATGAAACCGCCCGCGGCCGCCACGCCGGTCGCCGCGCTGACCACCATCAGGAACGTGATGACGGCCATCTGCGAGAAGTTGGACAGGCTGCTCTCGCCCGCGTAGGCCTGCCAGTTCGTGTTCGTGATGAACGACGCGGCCGTGTTGAACGCGAGGTCGGGGCTCTGCGACGCGCGCCCCAGCGCATCGAACGGCAGCAGGTCCTGGACGCGCAGCAGCAGGTAGCCGAGCAGCATCATGCCCGCGTTGCTGAGCAGCAGCACCATGCCGTAGCGCTGCCACGGCATCGCCTCGTCGGGATCGACGCCGAGCAGCGCGTAGGTCCGTCGTTCCACCCACGCATGGCGCGGGCTCGTGAATGCATGCGCCAGCCACTTCCCGACCACGGGCACGAGGGCCAGCATGATCGCGAGGACGATCGCGAATTGAATCAGATTATTGAACATGTCGACGCTCGCTCAGATCCTGCCAAGGCCGGTGGTGAAACCGGCCGTCAACGAGAAGAACGCCAGCGTGACCAGCACGAAAAGCAGATCGCTCATGAAATTCACCGATAGTTTCGAATGCCTGTTGAATCGCCGGATCAATACCGCTCGGGCTTGATCAACGCATGGAACAGATAGATAAAGAGCCCGATTGATAGTGCTCCCGCAATCCACAACATCGCTTTCCCCTTGTTATCGCGTTCGCGCGGTGGAGCCGCGCCGTATCGGGCGTTCAGGTTCGCGCCGCCGTCTCGGCGACGCGCGTGAACGCCGCCCCTCGCTCGTCGGGAGGAGGGGATGCGTCAGTGTAGGAATGCGTGCATCAAAGCGGTGTTCAATTTCCTCGTGCGAGGTAAAAAAGCTGTAAAGACCACGGGCGCGATCGCGCCGCCGCCGAATGCGGATTCGCGCGGCGGGCCGGAGGCAGCGCGCGGAAGCGGTCGCGCTGCCGAATGGATGCGCGCGCATCGATAGTGGGAAGGTTGGCGGAAAGCGCGTGGGAAGCGGGCTACCGCCATCAAGCGCACCGCGAGCCGCCTTTATGCAATCTTTTCGAATAGCCGGCCAGTCTATACACCGTATCGTTGCGGCACTTTCTAGAATGGCCGCCATATTCAAACAAGATCTCCGCGGCGCGGGGCACGGTGCGACCGGGGATGCATGAACTCGATCCAGGCAGAATCCGCTTCACTCAGGCATGGCGTCGCTCATCCGCACCCCATCGCCACCGGCCGTCGACAGCACGCGGGCACCACCTGCGCATGCGTTGCGCACGCCGTCGGGGCTCGATCCCGCCGCTCATACCGGGTGCGTCATGCGACACGTGACGCCCTGACCGCCCGCTCACCCATCCGACACGCGCATTCGCCGCGAACGCCCCGCTCCCGAACGGACCGGCCGCGTCCGGCTGCGCGCGTCATGCATCGTTTTCCCCGTCGCGACGGGTATTTCCAGGAAGTCAAACCATGAAGAAAGCAGTCGTCGGTACCCTCTCCCTCGCCGTGTTCAGCGTCACCGCGCATGCGCAAAGCAGCGTCACGCTGTACGGCATGCTGGACGCGGGCATCGCCTATACCAACAACCAGTCCGGCAAGAGCGCGTGGCAACAGGGCAGCGGGCTGCTGTCGAACACGGTGTTCGGCCTGAGCGGCGCGGAAGATCTCGGCGGCGGCCTGCATGCGCTGTTCCGCCTCGAAAGCGGCTTCAACCTGAACAACGGCACGCAGGCATACAAGGACTCGATGTTCGGCCGGCGCGCCTACGTCGGCCTGCAAAGCGACCGCTACGGCACGCTGACGCTCGGCCGCCAGTACGACGCCGTGGTCGACTACCTCGGCCCGCTCGCGATGGCGAACAACGGCGACGGCAACAACCTCGCCTCGCATCCGTTCGACAACGACAACATCGACGACTCGTTTTACATCAACAACGCGGTCAAATACACGAGCCCGACGCTCGCGGGCTGGCAGTTCGGCGGCCTCTACGGGCTCAGCAACGCGGCCGGCGGCTTCTCGAACAACCGCGCGTACAGCCTCGGCGCATCGTATGCGAGCGGGCCGGTCAATCTCGGCGCGGCCTATCTGCAGCTCAATCGCGGCGGCCTGACGAACGGCGGCGCGCTCTCGGCCAACGACGCGCCGAATTTCCCGGCCGCGCGCCAGCGCGTGTTCGGCGTGGGCGGCAGCTATGCGTTCGACAGCCTGACGATCGGCGCGCTGTGGACGCACACGATGTTCGACGACACGGCCGCGTCGTCGCTGTCCGGTGCGTTGAACTCGCTGCGCTTCGACAACTACGAAGTCAACGCGCGCTATGCGCTGACCTCGGCGGTGTCGTTCTCGGGCGCTTATACGTTCACCAACGGCCGCTACGACGACGCAGGCGGCGGCCATCGTCCGAAGTGGCATCAAGTCACGCTGATGGCCGACTATGCGCTGAGCAAGCGCACCGACGTCTATGCCGAGACGGTCTATCAGCACCAGTTCGGCGTGCCCTCGGGCGCGCCGCTCGGCTTCGCGAGCATCACGGGGCTGGGCGCGTCGTCCACCAACACGCAGGTGGCGGCGACCGTCGGCATCCGGCATCGCTTCTGAGCCTCGGCGCGGGCCGGGGCGGGGCGGCGTCGATGTGTCGATGTGTCGATGTGTCGATGTGTCGATGTGTCGATGTGTCGATGTGTCGATGTGTCGATGTGTCGATGTGTGTCGGTGTGTCGGTGTGTCGGTGTGTCGGTGTGTCGGTGTGTCGGTGTGTCGGTGTGTCGGCGTGTCGGCGTGTCGGCGTGTCGGCGTGTCGGCGTGTCGGTACGCCGCCGCTCCCGCGCAAGACTCAGGGCCCCGCCTCGCGCAACAGCCGGATCAACTGCTCGCGCAGCCACTGGTTGGCCTGGTCCCGATCGGCGCTGCGATGCCAGTAGCACCGGTATTCGAGGGCGGGCACCTCGAACGGCAGTTCGAGGATCCGCCCCGGATAGCGGCGCAGCAGCCTGACCGGCGCGGTCAGCGCGAGATCGCTGCGCATCGCGACGAGCGGCGCGGCCATGTAGTGCTGGACGCGCATCTGGATATTGCGGCGCAGCCCGAGCCGCGCGAGTTCCGCATCGACATGGCCGCTGCCCGTGCGCCGGCTCGACACATGGATGTGGCCCATCGCGAGATAGTCGTCGAGCGACAGCACCGGCCCCGCGAACGGATGATCGAGCCGCACCATGCACGCATAGCGATCGCGCTCCGCCGACGCCTGGTGCAGATAGGGATCGTCGATCAGCGGCGCATCGATGGCGAGATCGACGGAGCCGTTGGCCAATGCGGTGGCCAGCTCGCGGCGATCGGTGTGATAGCTGTGCACGTGCATGCCGGGTGCGTGCCGTTGCAGCAGCTCGCCGAGCGCCGGCAGCACCAGCGCTTCGCTGAGATCGCTCATGCTCAGCCGGAACACGCGCGCGGACGAGGCGGGATCGAACACGTCGCCTTCGTGCACGCTGGAATCGAGCAGCTGCAAGGCCTCGCGCACGCGGCCGACGATGTTCTCCGCCATCGGCGTCGGCTTCATGCCGGCCGGCGTGCTCACGAACAGCGGATCGTTCAGCGCCTTGCGCATCCGCGCGAGCGCATTGCTGACGGCCGGCTGGGTGATATTCAGCACCTCGGCCGCGCGCGTCAGGTTGCGTTTGTCGTAGATCGCCTCGAAGACGACAAACAGGTTCAGGTCCAGCTTCGATAAACGCATCACGGCGCCTCCTCGCCGGCATCTTACGGGGTTCGCGGTTCGGGCGTCCATGCTGCCGCCGGCCGGCCCGCGCAACTGGCGCAACTGGCGCAACTGGCGTGGTGGGCGTGGTGGGCGTGGTGAGCGTGGTGAGCGCGGTGAGCGCGGTGAGCGCGGTGAGCGCGGTGAGCGCGGTGAGCGCGGTCGGCGCAGTCGGCGCAGTCGGCGCAATCGACGCAATCGACGCAATCGACGCAATCGACGCAATCGACGCGGTCGGCGCAGTCCGCGCAGTCCGCGCGGTCCACACAGTGGGCGCAGTGGGCGCGGTCACCACAGTCACCGCGGTCCGCGCAGTTGCCGCAGTCGACACGGTCAGCCCAATCAGCGCAGGACGCAGTCGCCGCAGCCGACGTCAGGCCCGGCCGCCCACGCGCCGCCCGCTCAAACCCGCGGCGGCACCGTCAGATACGCCGCCGTGGAGCCCGTCACGCCGCCCTTGATCTCCATCCGCGCGATCGCCTGCAGATGCACCTCGTCCGGGCCGTCCGCGTAGCGCAGCGCGCGCCCCCAGGTCCAGTGGTCGGCGAGCGGCGTGTCGGGGCTCACGCCCATCGCGCCGAACACCTGCATCGCGCGGTCGCAGACATTCGTATGCACGGTCGGCACCAGCGCCTTGATCATCGAGATCTCCTTGCGCGCCGCCTTCGCGCCGACCTTGTCGATCATCCACGCCGCCTTGAGCACGAGCAGGCGCGCCTGCTCGATCTCGATCCGCGAACGCGCGATCCACTCGCCGATGGTGCCGTGCCGGTTCAGCGCCCGGCCGAAGCTCTGGCGCGACTCGGCGCGGTCGATCATCATCTCCAGCGCGAGTTCCGCCGCGCCGATCGAGCGCATGCAGTGATGGATCCGGCCCGGCCCGAGGCGCGCCTGCGCCAGCGCGAAGCCGCTGCCTTCCTCGCCGAGCAGGTTGCGCGCCGGCACGCGCACGTTCTCGAAGGTGATCTCGCAATGCCCTTCGGGCGCGAAGTGGTTGAGCACCGTGATGTTGCGCACGACCGTCACGCCCGGCGTGTCGCGCGGCACGAGGATCATGCTCTGCTGCTGATGCGCGGCCGCATCCGGATCGGTCTTGCCCATCACGATGAGAATCCGGCAGTTCGGATGCGCGGCGTTCGTGATGAACCACTTGCGGCCGTTGATCACATAGTCGTCGCCGGCCCGCTCGATGCGCGTCGTGATGTTGGTCGCGTCCGACGACGCCACGTCCGGCTCCGTCATCGCGAACGCCGAGCGGATCTCGCCGCGCAGCAGCGGCTCCAGCCACGCCGCGCGCTGCTCCGGCGTCGCGAACATGTGCAGCAGCTCCATGTTGCCGGTGTCGGGCGCGCTGCAGTTGAACGCTTCCGACGCCCAACCGACCCGCCCCATGATCTCCGCGAGCGGCGCGTATTCGAGGTTCGTCAGGCGCGTGCCGGGCTCGTCGTCCTTCAGGTGCGGCAGGAACAGGTTCCAGAGCCCGTCCTCCCGCGCGCGCGCCTTGAGGTCTTCCATGAACGACACCGGATACCGGCCGGCATGGACTTCCTCGTGCCATTGGCGGATGCGCGGCACGATCCGCTCGTCCAGAAAGCCGCGCACGCGGCGGCGATAGTCTTCCACTTTCGGGGTGTAGCCAAAATCCATGATGATTGCCTCGCTTCCGTTCGTTCAGAAGGCGGATACGCCACCGTCGACGGCGATGGCTTGTCCGGTCAGATAGGAGTTTTCCCGCGCGCACAGCATCAGCATCGTGGCGACCACTTCCGCCGGCCGGCCCAGGCGTTTCATCGGCGAACCCTGCGCCAGGAAGTCCTGCTTGTCGGCCATGTCGCTGTCGGTCAGCATCGGCGTCGCGCTGTAGAACGGGCAGATCGCATTCACGCGGACCCCGCGCCGCGCGTATTCGACGGCCGCCGTTTTCGTGAGCCCGACCACCGCATGCTTCGACGCCGCGTAGGCCGCCAGCTTCGGCGCGCCGCCGAGGCCCGCCATCGACGCGACGTTCAGGATCACGCCGCCGCCCTGAGCGAGCATCTGGCGGATCTGATGCTTCATCCCGAAAAACACGCCCTTCGTGTTGACCGCGAAGCTCAGGTCGAGGTCGGCCTCGTCGGTGTCGATGAACGCCTTCATCGGCGCGACGATGCCCGCGTTGTTGACGCCGATGTCGAGCCGCCCGAAGCGCGCGACCGCCGCGCCCACGAGCGCCGCGACATCGGCGTCCGAGCGCACGTCGCAGCGCTGCGCGACCAGCGCCGCGCCGGCCGCGCGCAACGGCGCGGCGACGCGCGCCAGCGCCTCGGCGTTCAGGTCGCCGAGCGCGAGCCGCGCGCCGCGCGCCGCGAGTTCGCCGGCCAGCAGCGCGCCGAAGCCGCTCGCCGCGCCGGTGACCATCGCCACCTGCCCCGCAAAGCTGTCGTTCGTCATGGCGCGCTCAGATCGTCAGGCCGCCGTCGACGACGATGCACTCGCCGTTCGTGTAGCTCGATGCATCCGACACGAGGTACAACACCGTGCCGGCCATCTCGCGCGGCTCCGCGTGGCGATGCAGCGGGATCTTTTCCTTCCAGGTCTCGTAGATCGCCGGATCGCTGAACAGCGCGCCCGCGAACTTGGTCTTGGTGAGGCCCGGCAGCAGCGCGTTCACGCGGATGCCGAGCGGCCCGCATTCCTTCGCGAACGCGCGCGTCATGTTCACGACCGCCGCCTTCGTGATCGAATAGATGCCCTGCCGGTCGCCCGGCTGCAGCGCGTTCACCGACGCGGTATTGACGATCACGCCGCCGCCCTGCGCGCGCATCATGCGGCCGGCCTCGACCGACATGAAGAAGTAGCCGCGGACGTTCACCTCGACGGTCTTGTCGTAGGCCGCGAGATCGGTGTCGAGGATGTGCCCGAAATACGGGTTCGCCGCTGCATTGTTGACGAGGATGTCGAGCCGTCCGTGCCTCGCGCGGATCTGTTCGAACGCCGCGCCGATGTCTTCCATGCGGCCCACGTGACAGGCGAGCGCCTCCGCCCGGCCGCCCGCCGCGACGATCGCGTCCGCCACCGTGCGGCAGTCGTCGAGCCTGCGGCTCGACACGATCACGTGCGCGCCCTGCTCCGCCAGCAGCTTCGCGATTTCCTCGCCGATCCCCCGGCTCGCGCCCGTCACCAGCGCGATCTTGCCCGTCAGGTCGAACAGATTCGTTGCCATGTCCCTGCCTCCATCTCTCTATGCGCGGCGAGCGCCGCTTCGGGTTGCTCAGCGATGCGCGTCGATCACGCCCACGGCTTCCTCGGCCAGCCGCTGCGCCATGCCGCCGACGCGCAGCGCCGCCGTGCTCGATGCGTTGCCCTTCAGCGCGCGGGCCTTGACGCCCTGCGCGATCGCGGCGAGCCGGAAGAAGCTGAATGCGAGGTAGAAATGCCAGTCACGGATCGGCTCGACTCCGCGCAGCGCGCTGTAGCGCGCGACGATCTCCGCTTCCTGCGGGATCCCGAGCGCGTCGCGATCCTGTCCGGCCAGCCCGGGTATATGTCCCTCGGACGGCAGCCGCAGGCACATGCAGAAATAGGCGAGATCGGCGAGCGGATTGCCGAGCGTCGACAGTTCCCAGTCGAGCACCGCCTTCACGCGGCAGCTGTCTTGCTCGAACATCAGGTTGTCGATGCGGAAATCGCCGTGCACGAGCGACGGCCGGCCCGCGTCCTCGGGACAGGCCGTGGGCAGCCAGTCGATCAGCGTTTCCATCGGCGCCATCCGCTCCGTCTCGGCCGCGCGATACTGCTTCGTCCACACGCCGATCTGACGCTCGAAGTAATTGCCGGGGCGGCCGTAGTCCGACAGGCCGACCGCCTCGACGTCGACGTCGTGCAGCGCGACCATCGTGCGCAGCGCCGCGTCGTACACGGCCGCGCGGTCGGACCGCGAAAGCCCGGGCAGCGCGGCGTTCCAGAAGATGCGCCCGTCCTCGTAGCTCATGACGTAGAACAGGCTGCCGATCACCTCGCGGTCCTCGCACAGGTGATACGGATGCGCGACCGGCACGGCCGTGTTCGACAGCGCGCTCAGGACGCGAAACTCCCGATCCACCGCGTGCGCGGATTTCAGCAGTTCGCCCGGCGGCTGCCGCCGAAGCACGTAGCGGCCGCTGCGCGCGGTCAGCAGGAAGGTCGGATTCGACTGGCCGCCCGCGAACTTCTCCGCGTCGACCGGCCCCTCGAAGCCGGGGAGGTGATGTTCCAGATAGCGCGTCAGCGTGGCGGCATCGAGTTGCTGCGGAGTGGGCGTCATCGTCGCGAGGATTCCGTGTCGTGGGTGGGATCAGCCGTAGGTTCGATAACTGTGTCGTTCCGGATCCTGGAGATGCGGCATGCCATTGAACGACGCCAGATGGAACGCCTCGGCGTTGAAGAAATACTGCGAGATCGCGCTGTTGGGGATTTGCAGATTCAGCGCGATCGCGCTGGACGCGGGCGCGCCGAGCGTCTGCTGCATCGTCACCGCGATCGGGCCGCCCGAGCTGACCACCAGCACGCGTTGCCCGCCGCCTTGCTGGATCGCGGCGCGCGCATCGGCCACGCGCTGCTGGAAATGCGCCCAGGTCTCGGGCACCGCGCCGTGCAGCTTGTCTTCCGACCACAGCAGCAACACCTGCCGCAGCGCCTGGAAATGCGCCTTCATCGATCCGGCCGCCTGCCGCGCGAGGTCCGGGTAGTCGTCCGCGGCGGCGCGAAACAGGCCCTCGAAGTCGTATTCGTCGAGCCCGGGGTGCCGATCGCACGGCAAGGCGCCGCGGCCCATGCCGCGCCGGATCGCATCGATCGTCTGCGCGTGGCGCTGAAGCGTGCCGCTGATCACGCGATCGAAGCCGATGCCCTGCCGCGCGAAGTATTCGCCCAGCCACAGGCCCTGCTGCTCGCCCAGCGCGGACAACCGGTCGTAGTTGTCGGTGCCGAACGACGCCTGCCCATGCCGTACCAGATAGAGTTCAGCCATCGCCTGCTCATCCCATAGATGGCAACCAGCTTAGCGATCGAGCGTGCATTTTTAAAATTTATTTATTGAATCGCGAAGTATTCACGATATGAATCGTTCGGCGCGCGGCCGACGGCGGCTGCGCCGGTCGCGCCCGTGTCATTGTCGTCTACCCGCCGCGATCGGCTTGTATGGCACATGGCAGGCGGTTGGCGCGCGGCGCTTCGTTCTCGCCGGAGACGATCGCCGCCGCGCGGCACGGGTGACGCGCCGCATCGTCGTTCGACGCGCGGGTCGGGCATCCCGTCGCGCGCCGGGGGCCCTGCCAAGCAAAACG
Organism: Burkholderia sp. GW821-FHT14F03; assembly: GCF_058803765.1. Classification (NCBI taxonomy): domain Bacteria; kingdom Pseudomonadati; phylum Pseudomonadota; class Betaproteobacteria; order Burkholderiales; family Burkholderiaceae; genus Burkholderia; species Burkholderia sp. GW821-FHT14F03. The sequence continues at coordinate 118,760 of NZ_JBXAPG010000018.1, read as the reverse complement.
CCCCGCGACGATCATCGCAGGGCGTCTTGCCTGTCGCTTCGCGCGGGCGGCGCATCCGCGTCGACGCCCCTGTGCGCGGCGCGCCGGCCTCATGACAGGATCAGCGGCGTGCGCGCCATCTCGAACACTTGACCAGCAGCCGCAGCGCGCCGATCCCGCCCGCCACCGGAATGCGCGGCAGCAGGAACGGATCGTCGTGCGCATCGGCGCGGCCGCGCGCGGTCGTCGTGGCGTTCCCATAGCCGGCCGCCTCGACCTGATCGCGGACCCGGATGTCGAGATCGCCGTACGGGTAGCAGAACGATGCGACACGCCGCCCGCTCAGCGCTTCGAGGCGACGCTTCGATTCCAGCACCTGCACGCGCGACACCTGCGCCGACACCTGCGACAACGCGACGTGATCCAGCGTGTGCGAGCCGATCTCATGGCCGTGGTCGCGCCACTGCAGCATGTCCTCATGGGACATCAGCGGCGAACCCGCCGGATCGACCTGCGCATCCCAGTCGTTCAGGCCGCCGAAGCGGTTCGCGACGAAATAGCAGGTCGCGGTGAATCCCACTTCGTCGAGTATCGGCATCGCCTGCGTCAGCACGTTGAGAAAACCGTCGTCGAACGAGATGCCGAACACCTTCCCGCGCCGCTCGCCGCGCAGATACGGCTGCAGCTCGCCGACGCTCAGGCCGCGATGGCCGAGCAGCTTGAGCAGCTTCATCTGGCGGCGAAACGCGTCGGGCTCGACGCTCAGGCCGCGCAGCGGATCCGTGCGCGGCGGCAGCGCGCGGACCTGGTGATACATCAGGATCGGATGAGACATCGCTCGACGCCCTGGTCAGGCGGCCTTGCGGAAAATCCGCAGGGTCTTGAAATCGCCGACCTCGGCGAACTCGCCGTTCGCGGCCCAGCGCGAGATGATCGGTTCGGCCTGGCGGTACGCCGACGAACCCTTGTAGAACAGGATGTGGCCGTTGGGCACGGTATGGCGTGCGAACAGGTCGAGCACTTCGTCGTCGGTCTTCGCGCCGTAGCGGCTGTTCGACTCGTCGCGGAACTCGCACAGATGAAACAGCGTGACGACCTCGAACTGCGGCAGCAGCCCCGTATTGCTCGTGTAGATGTCGCCGAAATACGCGAGGTAGTTCTTGCTCACCTCCGGCTGCCGCGTCACGAGTTCCACGTACGACTTGTATTCCTTCGGCGACGCCGTCACCCCGAACACCGTGTTGTTCAGGTGCGGGCGGGCGCATTCCACGCCGACGTGGTGATGCCCGCCCGTGCCGAAGTGATAGATGCGCACGCCCTCGAGGCGCACCGTCTCCAGCCATTCGACGAAATGCACGTCGCACGGACACTCCTGGGTCCGCAGGGCCCAATATTTCTTCCAGATGTTCATCGCCATTGCATCGACCTCATGGTGGGGGTCCAGCGATGGGGATTTCGCCGGATCGAGTGGGTGTAGACGGACACGGTCGCATCGATGAACTTCTGGAAACCGAACTCCCGATTGCCTTTTTGCAGCGCGCTGCGGCCCATCGCGCGGATGAGTCCCGGCTCGCGCGCGAGCGCGCGCAGGATCGCCTCGATGTCCTCGGGGGCGCGCGGCGGGACGATCCAGCCGTCCACGCCCGGTTCGATGTTCTCGGGCAGCCCGCCCACGCGGCTCACGATCGCGGGACAGCCCAGCGACATCGCCTCGCGGCACGCGTACGACAGGCTCTCCTGATACGACAGCACGAACGACACGTCGATGATCGAGAACAGATCCCGCGCATCGTCGATTCTGCCGGTGAAGACCGTGCGCGCCGCCATGCGATGCAGCGCGATCTGCTCGCGCTGCGCCTCCGACGGCTCCGCGCCGACCAGCAGCACGCGGAAACGCTCGCGCAGGCTGTCGGGCAGGCGGCCCAGCGCCGCGATCAGATCCATCCAGCCTTTTTCGGGCGCGGTGCCGGCGCTGCTGCCCAACACGATCGCGTCCATGCCGGACGCCCCGAACAGCGCCGCCTTGCGCCAACGGATCTCGTCGCGCCCGAGCTGCTCGCGGGCCGGAATCCGCACGCCGTGCTTGACGACCGTGACGTTGCCGTACGGCGAGCGCCGCGCCAGCATGCTCGCCACGTAATCGCTCACGGCGATGGTGTGAGTCGTCGCGAGGCGCGCGCGCAGCAGGTTGCCGAAGCTGTCGGCGCGATAGGTGTTGTGCTTGGTGAACACGACGGCCGGCCGATGCCGGCAGCCGAGCAGGGCCAGCATCACCTGCCGGTGATCGGCGGAGCCGTTGACGTGGACGACATCGAAGCGCTCCGTGGTGATCAGCTTGCGCAGCCGGAGAATCTCGGGGAGCAGCCGATGCCAGCGCGGCTTGAATTCCATGTCGAAGATCGCCACGTCGGCGTTCGCCTTCAGCAGACGCGACAGGCGGCTCCCCGAAGGCGACGCGACGGTCACCCGATGCTGCCGGCTCATCTCGGCGGCCAGGTCGCGGACGTAGGTATCCTGCCCGCCCCCGAACTCGCCGTGAAAATTGGTATAGAGAATGTTCATCACGGTGCTGCGCTTCCTCCTCCGCCCGCTTGCAAGGATTACTGATCAAGCAAGCGGGTCTACCTGCTTGGAATGACGGCCCGCACGCAGCGACGCGTCCTCGATGTGCGTTCTCGCATCGAGAACAATCGATCGCAGTGTTGCGGGCACGCCGGAATATTACATATGCATTACTCCAAATAGTGTCGACGTCTGCGCCTCTTTGTGACGATATGTGGCGATCTGTGTTTCGGACCGACGATGGGGCGCGACAGGGCCGAGCGGACGTGGCCGCATGTGTTTTTTTCTGACGGATGTGCCGCTTTCGCCATGCGGCGTTCATCGGGCCGCCGCGATTCGCGCACCTTGCCTCATGAATTGCCGGGCCTGACCCGGCACCACGGGTCACGTCCGCGCATGGCGACCCCGTATCGCGGCCTTGCCCGGCGCGCACCCGCTTTCGTGTCTGTCACCTGTTTAGTCGGCGCACGCGCGCGTTTCGTCGCAAGCCGCCGCCCCTTCATGTGCAACTCCCGCTCACGCCGACCGCTTCGTGAATCGACGCGCGCGGCAGGCTTCGTCTGCGCGGCCTCAACTTCGGATTCCGCCCGGACCGATCGAACGCCGCGCCTAACATCAGTTCACCGAAGCACTGCCGTTCATCCAGCGCCTCAGCCCCCTTCAAGGTTCATCGAGCATCGAGGCGTCATCCAAACCGTCCTTTTCTTGAGCGTTTTCATGAAGGTCACGTCACCATCGCTGCATCCGATACAGGAGGCCGGCCCTTCGGCCGAGGCTTCACCGGCCACGTCGCCGCCCGCGCGCGGCCGCTCGTCCACCACGCTGAACGGCTTGCCGGCGCGCCATCCATCCAGCGCCCATGCCGCGCCCGCCCCGCGCGCCGGCATGCCGAAAGCGTCCGGGCGCGCCGAAGCGCCGCTCACACTGGGGCGCGACGCGCTCGTGATCCCACCGGGCGCGCGCTTCGACGCGGAGGCGGGATTGGGCCGGCATCCGGGCGGCGAACGGCTTCAGACCGTCGAGTACGTCAAGCCGGGCAGCAGCGAGCCGCCCACGACCCTCGTCGGCATTGCGCATCCCGATGGACACAGCTTCGAGGTGCACGACCAGCACACCCGCCGGGATGTCGGCCGCCTGCGGCTCGTCTCGTCGTCCGACGGCGGCAAGGTCGCCGTCGATGCGGGCGCGGCCGGCCTCAAGGGCGGAGCGCCGAGCCGGGGCCCGGAGGCGTTCAGCCGCAGCCGCACGTCCGCGACCGGCTACCGTCTGGAAAACGGCCTCGCGTGCGATCGCGACGGCCGCGCCACGATGGCGGCGAGCCGCTCCTCGGCGACCGGCTATCGCACCCTGGACGGCCTGGCATGCGATCGCGACGGCCACGCGCTGATGGCGACCAGCCGCTTCGCGGTGACAGGCTTCAAGACCTTGGACGGGCTCGCCTGCGACCGCGACGGCTACCCCGCGCTCAAGCCCAGCAGCGCGTCGGTGACGGGTTTCAAGACCCTCGACGGGCTCGCCTGCGACGCCAACGGCCAGGCCGTGATGACGGCCAGCCGCGCCTCGGTGACGGGCTTCAAGACTCACGACGGGCTCGCCTGCGACGCCAACGGTCGCACGGTGATGGCGACCAGCACGACGTCGGTGACGGGCTTCAAGACCCATGACGGGCTCGCCTGCGACGCCAACGGCCGCGCCGTGATGGCGGCCAGCCGCGCCTCGGTGACGGGCTTCAAGACCCTCGACGGGCTCGCCTGCGACGCCGACGGCCGCGCCGTGATGGCGACCAGCCGCTTCGCCGTGACTGGCTTCAAGACCCTCGACGGGCTCGCCTGCGATGGCAACGGCCGCGCCGTGGTCTCGTCCAGCCACTCGTCGGTCAGCGGTTTCAAGACGCTCGACGGCGTCGCCTGCGACCGCGACGGCCACGAGACGGTATCGCGCAGCACCTCGTCGTTCACGGGTTTCCGCGACGCCGGCGACCTGCCCTGCGACGCGAGCGGGCACGCGCAGATCGCGCGGTCCCCCGATTCGCCGAGCGGCTTCGTGCGCCTGCGCGGCGGCGATCCATGCAACGCCAACGGCCATCTCATCCGAGGGCTCTCCCGCGACGATCTCGACCCGTTCCTGGCCAAGCGCCTGCCCGCCGCGCCCGCGCCGGCGGGAGCGCGCTATCACAAGCAGTCCGGAATGATGGCGCAGTACGCCGGCGAGGACACCTCGCGCCAGCTGTGGGGCACGACGGTGCGCTATCTTTCGTCGTCAGAGCGCGCGCAGTTGGAACTGACCGTCGATCACAAGGGTCTCCTGCGCACGCCCGACGGCAAGCGCTTCGACACGCGTCACGCGAGCCCGGGCGGCGATCAGGGCCACGCCATTTTCGTGATGGACCACAACGGCCGGATCTTCGCCTCGTGCAATCCCGTGGTCGGGAAATTCCATCATTCGTCGTTCCTGGGCGGACAACCGGTCGCCGGCGCAGGTACGCTGAAAGTGACGAACGGCCATCTCGACGAAGTGACGCGACGCAGCGGCCACTACCGGCCGACCGTCGGCCAGCACAAGCAGGTCGTCGATAACCTTGAGCGCCTCGGCGTCGATCAATTCATCTCTTCCACCTCAATCTGACCATGACCACCTTCGAACACGCCCCGTCGTTCCTGCGCATCCCCGTCGCCATGATGGACAGCCGGCGCGAGCCGCTGACGTTCACCGGCTTCGACGCGGACGAAGCCGCGCGCGTCCTCGCGAACTACGAGCCCGCCGAACAGGAAGGCCTTCGCGATGCGCTCGCGTTCGCGGAGCATCACCCGGACTACGACTTTGCCGCGCTCATCCCCGGCATTCCCTACTCGAATGCGCAGATCCATACCTTTCTGTGCAGGCTGAGTCGTTCCTTATTTCCTTCCGGAGAGGCTTCATGAATCGCTTCAATCCAATCGGAACCTCGGGCTCGCGACACGCCGAGGCAGCCGAATCGCGGGAGCAGGGCTCCTCGCAACAACCGTCGAATTCGGGCCGGGCGCGCCGCAACGTGCGCGGTCCGGGCAGCGGGTTCGACGGACTCAACAGCCGCGGCGCGGCATCGGCTCCGGCGCCGAACACCGATCTCAACGACGTGTTCGCCCGGTTTCAGGCCCAGGCGCGCGGCCATCTCGCGCGCCGGGAAATCGCGGTGAGTTCGCGCGACGGCGTCGTGCATGTCGACGTCCACGGCGGCCCGGAGACCTTCGCCAAGATCGGCCTGGAACATCTGTCGGGCGCGTTTCCGAAGACGCTTCACTACAAGGCGATGGATGCGTCCAAGTTCCACGTCGACGTCGTGGGCGGCGACCGGATTCGCCGGCCGATGGAGATGGAGGCGCGCGACATCCGGTCGGAACTGCTGGGCGCGCCTCAGACGGCGGATGCACGCGTGAACGTGATGCAGAACGGGAGCTTCTATAACGCAGGCCGGCAGGTCGACGCGCGCTTTCCCAGCGCCACCGCGCTCGGCAACAACAAGACCCTGGAACGGCGCGAGCTGACCCCGCTGCGCACCCCGTCCGACTACAGGGACGTCATGGAGGATCTCGATTTCGGCGGGTCTCGCCTGAAGAGCGGCCCCGTGCTCTCGCGCGACGGCGTGCAGCAGTTCACCGAGAACCATGCGAACGAGCCGCGCTTCCAGTTCGACCCGAGTCGCGGCCGCAAGATGTTCGACCACGCCAACCAGCCGAATCCCCGCTCGGCCATCGGCCTGCCCGCGCGCGTCGGTTACGGGACGAACAGCATCCCGTCGCAGCAGGGGTCCGGCCCGGCGCACAGCGCCAAGTGGGATGCGGTGCGCATGGCGTCCTTCACGGCGACCACGCGCGGATCCCACAGCGACGGCGTGACGATGGCCGATCTCGCGAAGACGATGACCAAGCTCGATCGGCACAACGCCTCGTATTCGCAGAGCCGCCCCTCGCGCGCCATCAACCTCGACGGCGGCGGATCGCTGTACAACGGCCAGATCAACTACCGGGACGAGATCAGCGAAGTGCCGGTGCCCGGCTCGCACAACGGGGCGCCGAACTACATCGTGGCGACTTCAAAGCAAAAGGTGAGGTAATACGGGAGCGCTGCGCGACCGGCTGCGGATTGGCGTGATGCCCGGGTGAGCGGGCGAAATGGCCGTCGCAGCCGGCGTGTGGATCGAGACCGATCGCGCAGCGGGCGTGGCGTGGCGCGCCATGATGCGCATCGCGGGATCGCTCGGGCGTCAGGTTGGCCGCAGCCGCTCGCGCGACCGCGCGCCACGCCCGGCGCCTGCCGCGCTTGCTCAGTCGCGCGCCGCCGAGGGACTGCGAAAACGCCCGCGATAAGCGCCCGGACTGAATCCGACCTTCTCCCTGAAAAGCCGGCAGAACGAACTGACATCGCTGTAGCCGACTTTCCCCGCGATCGCCTCGACAGTCAGATCCCCGCTCTCCAGCAGCGCGCGCCGCGTCGATGCGCAGGCTTTGCAGGTAGCGAAGCGGCGTCTGATTCGGCGCAGCCTGGAAGCGTCGGATCACGGTTCGCCCGCTGACGCCGAGTTCGTCGGCCATGCCCGACATGCTCACGTCCCGGGCCATGTTCCGCTGGAGCCAATGCTGCGCCCGATGCACGAGGGAATCCGCGCGCGCCTTGTCGGTCAGGAGCGGCGGAAAGGGCGTCTGCTTCGTCTGCGCGACGTTGATCAGCATGCTTTTCGCGCATTGCGCCGCGATCACGGGCCCGGAAAGGCGCTCGATGATGTGGATGGTTTGCAGCAGGTACGACGCCGACGCGCCCGCGCAAATCAACCGGTCCGCCTCCGTGATGACGGGTTCGAGCTGCAGATCGACCCGCGGATACCTGTGCCGGAACGCGTCGGCCAGCCACCAGGTCGTCGTGGCGGCGCGTCCGTCCAGGAGCCCTGTTTCCGCGAGGACGAAGGTCCCGGTGCAGTTGGCGGCCAGGCAGGCGCCGGCGTTCCACTGGCCGACGAGCCAATCGCACGCGACGGACTGGCGCGCCAGCAAGCTGCCGAAGGCCCTGCTGCCGGCGTAGTGCGCGCTGGGAATGAAGATGGGTCGAATTTCTCGCGCGGGCGAATCGCCTGCGTGTCGACCGCGAGGCCGTTGCTGGTCCGGACCGGACCGCCCGCCGGCGACACGAATTTCCACTCGTATTGCGAAGCGGCGTCGCCGTGCTGCCGGCGCACGTGCGAATTCGCGATTTGCAGGATGTCCGCGAACCCGCCCAGGCTCGAGGCGTAGCAAGATCGACGCGAACGGGACGAATGCGCCCGCAAGACGACGCCCTTGACGTCTCACGCATCGCGTGCCGGTCGCGCCACGAAGAGGCGTGGCGGCTTATCCGCGCCGACGCGCGAGTGCCCCCAGATCGCGCGCGACTTCATCGAGCACGGCGTCCCACTGGGCAAACGACCGTTGCCGATACAGGACGGTGTTCGGATACCAGGGGCTGTCGCGCCGCCCGAGCAGCCAAGGCCAGTGTGGATTGACGTCGAGCAGCACCCAGGTGCGCTGGCCGAGCGCGCCGCTCAGATGCGCCACCGACGTGCAGATCGTGATGACGAGATCGAGTTCGCCGATGAATGCCGCCGTGTCGTCGAAGGTCGCGAACCCGGCGGTATGGTCGGTCATCGCCAGGCCGGCTGCCCGCGCGGCGGAAACGTCATCCGCGGCGCCCGGCTGCAACGAATAGAATGCCACGCCGTCGATGTCACGGAACCGGTCGGCATAGCGCTCCCAACCCACGCGGCGGAACGGATTGCGCTGGTGCCTGATGTTGCCGGTCCATGCCAGTCCGACCTTGAGCCGCTTTTCGCCCGCGAGGCGGGTGCGCCACGCGGCGCGCGCGGCGGCGTCCGGCCGCAGATAAGGGATCGTCGACGAGAGCGTCTCGTCGTCCACGCCCAGCACGAGGGGAAGACTGAGCAGCGGAATCTCGTAGTCGAACGGCGGCAGCGAATCGACGCCGCCTCCCGCCGTATACCCGTCGACGTACTTGCCGAGGCTGCGCGACAGCAGCGCGCCCATCTGCGGGAACGAATTCCAGATCACGCGGCCGCCTTCACGATGCACACGGGCCGCCAGCATCGGGATGTAGCGGCAGAACTGCAAGAGGTCGCCCATCCCCTGTTCGCCCCAGACCAGCACGGTCTTGCCGGCAAGCGATTCCCCCTGCCACTGCGGCTTGGGAAACACGGGACGGGCTCCGCGCAGTTCGGCGGAACCCTCCCACCGCGCTTCATGCTCGCGCCAGCCCGCGGTGTGGTTGCCGCGCATCAGATACAGCAACGCCAGGTTCAAACGCATCGCCGGGTCGCACGGAGCGCGCTCGTATGCGAGCCTGGCATAGTGTTCAGCCTCGTCCCAACGCTGAGCCTCCTTGAGGACGAGTGCGAGATTACTCAGCGCCTGGGCATCGTCAGGCGCCAGTTCCACGGAGCGGAATCCCGCGTCCAGCGCCCCGTCGAGGTCCAGGTGATCGCGCCTCGCCGTCGCAAGATTGATCCACGCCATGGCATTCAGCGGTTGCGCCTCGGCAGCGCTCTCGAGCAGTTCCAGCGCCTCGTCGAGATCGCCGCCGGCAGCCCGGAGCGCGGCGGCGAGGTTGTTCTTGAGCAGCGGAAAATCAGGATCGATCGTCATGGCATGGCGATAGTGCGCCAGCGCATCGCGGTGACGGTTCGCCAGTTGCAGCACATACCCGAGATGAAACCGGGCGGCAGCGGCATCCGGTCGAAGCCGAACCACCGCATCGGCCAGCATGATGGCCTCCGGATATCGCCGCTGCTCGACCAGCGCGAATCTGAGCGCAGCGAGCGCATCGTCGTCGATGCCGTGGAGATGCGCGGCTGCCTGCAGCCAGATCGATCGCGCCTCCGAGCGCCCGTTCTCCTGCGCCGCCGCGGCGTGACGCAGGAACGCCAGGAACGGTTGCAGCAGCCCCGGCGCCGTGGTGAGGGCAGTATCGGGCTTCATGCTGCCGGCGTGATCTGAACTCATCGTCATGGCGCAGTGCTGGCGGCAGGCTAAGGCTGACGCCCCGCCAGAGGATGAGCCGCCGCGTCCACGACTTGCTCGCAGTCTTGGAACGTCAAGTCCAATTCCTGCGGCACGCCAACCATATTGAACGAAGACAGTCGCGGATAGCAGTTGTCGGCGTTGGCCCGGAAGTTTTGCGGATTGAAGAGCGAAGTGATGTGCCACCACAGCCGATAACCCTGCCCCCACAGGTATTCGATCAGCGAGGCGGATTGAGCGACCCGATCATTCTCGACATACAGGATGGGCCGATTGTTTGCGAGCGTCTCCGCAGCCCCCTGCAGCACCTGCAATTCGAACCCTTCGACATCCACCTTGATGAGGCGGACGTTCCGCCCACGCAACAGGTCGTCAAGCCTGACGCTGGGCACCTGGATACCGCCCGCCATCGCATCTGCCTGAACCGACACGCCGCCGAAGTTGCCCGGGCGTTGGTAATCCTGTCGCTCAAACCACACCGTACCCGCCTGAGCGGCACAGGCGACAGGCCAGGCCGTCACATTGTCCAGGGCGTTCAGCGCCAGATTGGCGCACAGGTTCTGGAATACGAAGGGTTGCGGTTCGATGGCGACGACATCGCCGCCTGCCGCCCTGGCGGCCTTGGCCAGCGCGACGGTCTGGCTGCCGATGTTGGCGCCGACTTCCACGATCGTGCCGCTACGGTCGATCAACTGCCGGAGGAACTGCGTTTCAAGCTCGGAATACTCGCCGTATTCGATCAATGCACGACCAATGTATGCATCGCGGCGGTTCGCAAGCATCGGCCCATATCGCGTGTCGACGAGAACGTAGGGTTCTGTGGCTTGCACCATTCGGCTACTCACATTGATAGTCAAGGAACGCTCGCGCGACGGAACCGCAGGAAATGTCGCGGCGATCGCTTCGAGGAATATAAACGATGACTGGCCCGCTGTGAATTCACCCCTTCATCTCTTCGCCGACGGATGGATCATGCTCGCTCCGGAGGTACCGGCGCAAGGTTCGAACGTGAACACAAAGGATGGCCGCCACCTCCGGCTCCGAGAACGTGCTCAGCAGGACCCTCGCCCGGAACTGATCTTCCGCGGACAGCGCAAACGGACGCCCGAGCTTGCTGCCGCGAAGTCTCGCACTCGTGAGTCCGGCCCGGGTCCGTTCGCTGATCAATGCGCGCTCGAATTCCGCCAGCGCACCGATCATGTGGAAGGTGAAGCGGCCGACGGGCGAGCGCGTGTCGATGCACTCCGTGAGCGACACGAACTGAACACCCGCGTCGCCGAGCTGCGCGATAACGGAAATCAGATGGCTGAGCGAGCGCCCCAGCCGATCCAGGCGCCAGACGACCAGCGTACTGCCGTCCGTCGCCGCCTCGAGCGCTTCCTTGAGCCCCGGCCGATCAAAGCAAGCCCCCGAAATACCCTGGTCGGAGAAAATGACATCGCATCCATAAGCCTGCAAAGCCGAGGTCTGGAGGTCCAGATGCTGCTCTTCCGTTGATACGCGCGCATAGCCAACCTTCACGACTCCTCCCAACCCATTAAATGGAGAGACGTCTCTCAGGTCCCCTGCGCAAGAAAAATCAGCTTCGACGCGTATTTCATACGATTCGATTGCTCGCCAGCCAGCCGATTCACCAGACCATTGTCAATGTAATATTTCAATCCCGCGTCACTTTTATCCTATATTAAAATAATTGTAAGATTGCATTAAAGTGTTAATATTGAATCAGCATAAACCATATATTCGATAGAAATCCACAGAACAACTCGATGCATTCAACTGCTATATTTTTCACACCATCTTCACCCCATTACTATTTCTTCAGAATCGCTTTTTCCCGGCCTTCGGCACAGGCCTCCGCCTCTCCTCCCCTTCCTCCTGCTCTCCCTCGACAGAAGCAACTGCCAGCGCAGCGAGCCGAACCCGATGCATCAGCAGCATCACCCATTGCGCGATCAAGGTCTGATCGATACTGAGGAACAGCGGTCGTTCGACCCACTCGACCGCCGCGTCTCCCGCGCTCCCAGCCTCGAAAATACGCAGTGGTTCGCATTCGCTGGTGCCGATCCGGAGCAGTTCCGCATAGGAATGCACCTCGCCGAGATCGATGGTGCCGGCCTGATCCAGGCCCAGGCAGCCGAGGGCGGCAGCGAGCCGCTTCCGCGCGATCTCGCAATCGTCGGCATGCACGTAGACCGCGACAAAACCATTAGGTGATTTCCATATCGCGCGATGCAACGTCTCCCTGCAATACGCGCTTATTTTTACGGAAAATCTATTTTCTGTTTCCTTGGCCATTTAGCTTTATTTTACAAGTTTACAAAAAGCCATTAATGAACCTATTCATCCTCTTGATGAATCAGGAAGCGCTTGAGGTCCTGCCCGGCCAGCCAGCTGGGCATGCGTCCCCGGCCCGACCAGGTCGCGCCCGTGTCGGGGTTCCAGTATTTCGGTTCGACCCGGCTGCCCACACGCCGCCCCGGCCGACGGCCCTGCAGCAGATCCTGGATGTCCACGCCGCTGTCTTCCAGCAACGCCAGGACCCGCCGGGCAATCAGCTGGGCTTCCTGCTCCCGTGCGGCATCGATCTCCTTCTTCAGCTTGTTGAACTGTTCCAGCAATTCGTTATAGGTTTTCATCGCACATCCCTCGTTGACACCCCTAGACTCCTCATTACCCATTGGCCTTTTTGTATCTGTGTTCGCTGTGTCTCATCATTGCGCGGCACCCCAGCGGTACTGCACCTGCCGTCGCGCGATCAGGCACGCTTGCGGCGCATCGACCGGCGTGACCGTCTCGCAGCGCCGGCTCGGCGCCGTAAAGACCGTCACCGCCTTCACGAACGGCGTGGCGCGATAACCGGGCAGTTCCGAGCGCGCGACCTCCCTGCACGGCATCGGCGCGTTCGAGATCCGCTCGACCAGGATCGTGCAGCCGCCGCTCGGTGCCGGTACCGTGGTCAGCGACAACACGGCCGACGCATCCGCATACTCCGGCCCCGGCAGCGCGAACAGCGGTTCGCCGCCCGGATCGCCGCGGTCCCAGTCGAGCGCCACATCGGCGTGTCGCGTATTCGCGAACATGCGGCCCGACACTTGGTCGACAGCCGGATAGCAGCGCCGGATCCCGACCGCCTGCACCGCCCTCGCCAACACCGTGGCGGCCGGCGGCGTCGCGGGCGGCAGCATCGATTCCGGCTCGCCTGCCATGGCCTGACGCGGCTGTGCGAACCCTGCCGCCGGCAAGACGAGCGCAACGGCCGACGCCAACCGGGGCAGGTGAAACCAATGTCCGCGGTTCGGCTGTGCCATCAGTGACAGCTTCCCCGGACACCGTGCTGAAGCCCCTCGATCGCGGCGTCATAGGCGTCCACATTGGGCTGCGCCGCCGGATCCAGTTCGGCCAGCAAGTCGCGAACGCTCGCCAGGTAGCCGTCCAGTTCCAGATCGTGTTCGGCGAAGGCGCGCCGCAACGCCAATGCGCCGTCCTCGCAGTCGGACTCCAGGTAGCGATATCCGCACGAGCCCAGGAGGTCGGAGCAGTGGACCAGCGGATAGCCCCCGTAAAGAATCTCGTAATAGGCGTAGTCCTGAACGCCGGCGCGCTGGTTAGAGACGACCGCATCCGCATGGCACGTCAATATCTCGTCGACGGGCTGGCACGACTCGAAAGTCAGGATGCCGTGTCGGTTCAAATCCAGGTTTCCGGCAAATCCGGCGGTCCGGAAGGTCTCGCCGAGCGACTGCGCGCCATAGATATGCAGGCTGTCGATGAAATGCGGATCCTGCCGATGCGCGAGATCGGCCACCAGCATCGACGCGCAGGGCGTCTCGACGGACCGGCCGCTCGGCGCCAGGATCGCCAGCCGCCAGTGTCCGCGGCCCGGCCGATAATGAAACGCGCCGTCCTCGCCGGTCATGCGCGACGCGTGCTCGAACCATTCCGGACTCCAGATCTCTGGAATCACGGTGACCGGCACCCGCAACTCGGTTTCGAAATAACGACGACAGGAGTACTCCAACCCGCGCGGTGTCCAGATGGCGTCGTACGACGCGCCGGACGCGAGCAGGCCATTCGGAAACCGCGGCGCCGCCCCATCCGCTTCGACCATGCAGCCGGCCACGGAGGCCAAGCCGACGACGCGCCCGCCCCGCGCCTGGAACGCACGTATCCAGGCGGGCGGCAATTGGCCGCTCAACTCGATCACGACGTCGAGCGAGGCCCAGGCCGTGGTCAGGTCCAGCAGCGGGACGGCGAATTCCTCGCACGCCTCGCCGGCTCCGTCGCAGATCAGCCAAACCGCCTCGATCGCAGGCGCCAGCGTCAACAGCATCGCAACGAAGCGACCGTGCTGGTGCGTCCGCATGCGGGCGACCGTCTCGTCGGCGTCGCCGGACGGAACGGCGACGCCCACCTTCAGGAGCCTGGAGGCGTTCATGGCGCCCCCCCGTGACGGCCACCGCTCGCCTGCAGCAACCGCGCGGCGTAGGCCGCGCAATTACGGGGCGTCTCGGGATCCAGGCGCTGCAGGAAGGCGCGCGTGCGCCGCAGATACAAGTCGCATAGATGGTCGTGGTGATACGCGGCTTCCAGCAGGCAGGCGGCACCCTCGGCAAAATCCGCGTCGGGGTAGTAATACCCCACATCGATCAACCAACGGCGGTCGTGAACGAGCGGATAGCCGGCATAAAGCGCGTCGAGCAGCACATCGATGCGTTCGTAGCAGTCGTGATGCGAAACCAGCGCATCCGCGTACCGGCCCATGAATCCCACGAACTCGCGCTCGGGATGCAGGCAGATCCGGTCCTGATGATAGAGGCCGAGGGATTGCATGAATGAAGCGCCGCGAGCGCCGTTCCCCAGTTCGATCCCGTTGACGACGTGCATCTCGTCGATCACCGCAGGATCCGCCGCGTTGGCCAGTTCGCAGATCAGCATCGCGGCGGCGCACGCCTCGGGTTGCATGGCTTCGGAGCGGAAGATCGCGACGCGCAGCGATCGCGACGCCGCACGCCGCGACCTGCCCGGCGCGTAGTCCGAATCAGGCCGATCGTCCTTCGCGACACGCTGCGCACACCACAACGGGGGCACGGCGTGCGCGGCGCAGCGGTACCACGCCATGAGCATCGACAGCGACGGCAGATCGTCGGGCAGCACCCAGATTTCGTCGTACCGCTTCGCGACGAGGGTTTCCAACTTCCCCCCGAATGGCGACGAGCCCGGCGCCTCGCGGTGAAACAACACCCGCGTCTTGTCGAGCGCACCGAGGTAGTCGAGCCATTCGGCTTCCAGTCCGCCTGTCATATCGATCACGAAATCGACCAGGTTCGTCGCATCGCGCGGCGGCAGCACCATCAAGCCGAGGGTGGCGCGCTGCGCGTCGTCGAGAAGCCGGGCCTGATCGCGATTGCAAAACAGCATGAGATCCTTCACGAACGGCAGCTTGCGCAGCAGTTTTGCCAGGACGACCACGTGCTGGACAAGACCGCTGTCCCAGGCCGGCTGGCCTGCACGAGCCACGACGGAGATACCCACTCGCATCACGTTATTGCCCGCTCTTCCGAGCGCTCCCATCACATTCGCACCGTGTCATCCCGGTCCCTCGATGCATCATTTCCAGCCTGTCGGATGCTTCATCCCTGCCGCCGGCACAGCGACACGAGAAACCGAACAACTAAAAAAAAAGGCCGACACCGGGGAAATGACGGCCCTCCCACGAAAATCCCACCCATCGGACGAACAGGCCGAGGAAGATGTTCGTCACGCAACGAGCACTCGACTCCCGGTGAATCACTCCCTGGTACAACTTATTTCCTTCGTGTCTTCAGATTGTTATCTGTCGATGTCGAGCAGGACGTCGACCCGGCGATTGCTCGCCCGCCCGGCCGCTGTTTCATTCGAATCGACCGGATCGGCCTTGCCATAACCGCGGCCGACGAACGTGCCGGCCTTCAAGCCATGGTCTTGCAGATAGGCCCGCACCGTCTGGGCCCGGCGTTCCGACAGATCCAGGTTATAGGCGTCCGAGCCGACCGAATCGGTATAGCCGTTGACCGTCACCGTCCGGATCGAGACGCCGCGCGCCTCGTCGATCAGTTGATCCAGCCGCGCGCGGGCGGCCGGCGTCAGGCTGGCCTGCGCCGTGTCGAAGTTCGCGTCGGCGCCCAGCGTCGTGACGGCCGGCGGCATCGGCGGCATCGGCGCGACGGGCGCGGGAGCGACGGGCGCGGGCGCCGCCTGCGGCGCGCCGCATTGGAACAGCAGGTTCCGGTCGTCAGCCTGCCCCCCGGACATGGCGCCCAGCAACGACTGCCCCTCCAGTACCCTGACAGGCTGGTCCTTGCAGACCGCCTCCGCTGCCTTGCGGCAGGAACCGGGGCCTTCCAGCAACCCATAGCAGGTGACCCGATACGCCTGCGCGCCGTTCGGCATCGACACCGCGTAGCGGGTGTACGTCGGGCCCGAGGAGGTCGTGCAACCCACGAGCGCCATCGCGCCCAGCAGCACTGCTTGTTTTGCGTTGAACATGATGTCCCTCTTTCTGTCTTTGACGATCCGCATCCGATCCGCATCCGGATTCGGTGAAGTGCGGCGCGTCCGGACCGATCCGCATCCGGACGCGCCGCGCATCACCACTGGTAACCCGCGCCAATGCCGTACGTGTAGCCGGCGCTGCTGCCGCTCACCCCACCCTTCAGCTTGAGGTTGTCCGTCAGGCGCGCCGTGAAGCCGATCGCCACCGCGCTGTAGCCCTGGTAGCTGCCGCCGCCGATACCGACCGCGATCGTCTTGCCGGCGTCGACTTCCGGGATCATCGTCAACGCGGTCGCCGCCGCGATACCCGAGTACGCCGTGCGTGCGACGTTGTTCACCGTCGTTTGCAAGGCCCCCAGCTGGGACACGTTCACCGCGTCGGTCGGGTTCACGCCCGCCGCGACATTGGTGATGCGGCGCTCGCTGCCGGGCGCGCCGACCGATACGGTATTGGCCTGGTTCGCCACCGAGTTCGCGCCGATCGCCACCGCGCCGGCCGCCGAGGCAGTCGCGCCCTGGCCGATCGCCGTGCCGCTCGCGGCGGACACCACCGCGCTCGCGCCGATCACCGTGCCGCCGTCCGAGTTCGCGCTCGCGCCGTTGCCGAGCGCCACGCCGTTCGCGCCGGAAGCTGCGGCGTTCGTACCGACGGCCAGGGCGTTGAGGCCCGTCGCACCGTCGTTGTTGTAGTTCCCTTGCTGCGCGCCGTTGTCGTTCACGCTGTAGTAGTGGCTGCTGGGCCCGGTCGACACGGTCGAGGTCGACAACCTGCTGATCGACGTCGACAGTGACGTGAACTGCGAGATGTCGGTACTCTGGCTCGTCGACAGGCTGCTGATCGCCTGGATCGTCGAATACAGCTGCGAACCGTTGATCGCATCCGTGCTCGACGAGCTCACCTGGCCCGCCGCGACATTCGTGATCTGCCGCTCCGCGCCCGGCGCCCCCACGCTCACCACGCTCGCCGGCGTGGTTCCGGCGAAGGTGTAGGTGACGCCGCCGATCGTCGTACTGGCCGTCGGATTGGCGGCCGCCGTCGTCGAGCCGTAGCCCAGGGCCACGTCGCCGGCATTGTTCGCCACCGCGTTCGGGCCGATCGCGACGCTGTTCAACCCCAGCGCCTGACTGTCGGGCAGCGTCGAATTCGCGTGGAAGTACTTGATGCCCGCGCCGTTGGTGATGTTGTTCACGGTGTTGCCGAGCGAATCGACCGCCTGATCGGTGGCGTACAGCTGCGAACCGTTGACCGCATCCGTGCTCGTCGCACTCACTCGGCCCGCCGCGACGTTCGTGATCTGGCGTTCCGCGCCCGGCGCGCCCACACTCACCACGCTCGCCGGCGTCGTGCCGGCCAGCGTGTAGGTCGTGCCGTTGATCGTCGCGGTCGCCATCGGATTCGCGGCCGCCGTCACCGAGTTGGAACCCAGCGCCACGTCGTTCGGGTTGTTTGCCACCGCGCCGGAGCCCATCGCCACCGAGCCCGCGCCGTTGGCCGTCGAGGTATTGCCGAGCGCCACCGAACCCTGCCCAATCGCCGTGTTCGCGTTGCCCAGCGCCACCGCGCCCTGACCGTTCGACGTGTTGTTCGCGCCCATCGCGATCGCGCCCGTGCCGGTTGCGGTGTTCGGATCGCCGATCGCCACCGCGCCGTCGCCGTTCGCCGTGTTGCCCACGCCGATCGACACCGCCTGGCCGCCCGTCGCCGTCGCGTTCTGGCCGATCGCAACCGCGCCGCCCGAGCTAGCGTTGGCTCCATCACCAACCGCCACCGCGCTCGCGCCCGCCGCTGTCGCGTTCGTGCCCGCCGCCAGGGCGTTGATGCCCGTTGCGCCGTCGTTGTTGTAGTTCCCTTGCTGCGTGCCGTTGTCGTTCACGCTGTAGTAGTGCGTCTTCGCCGCATTGATGGCGGTCGAGGTCGAGGTCGACAGCGAGGTGATCGAGCTGTTCGCCGTCGACAGGCCCGTCGAGAGCGAACCGATGCCCGTCGAGGTCGAGGTCGACAACGACGCCACCGTGCTGTTGGTGGTGGACAAGCCGGTCGACAGCGAACCGATGGAACTGGTCGCGGTCGACAGCCCCGTCGAAGTCGAGGTCGACAGCGAGGCCACGTTGCTGTTCGTCGTCGACAGCCCCGTCGACAACGAGCCGATCGAGCTGGTCGCGGTCGACAACCCCGTCGAGGTCGAAGTCGACAGCGAGGCCACGTTGCTGTTCGTCGTCGACAAGCCGGTCGACAGCGAGCTGATCGAGCTCGTCGCCGTCGACAGACCGGTCGAGGTCGACGTCGACAGGCTGTTGATCGCCGTGTTCGTCGCGAACAGCTGCGAACCGTTGAGCGCATCCGTGCTCGTTGCCGTTACCTCACCCGCCGCCACGTTCGTGATCTGACGTTCCGCACCTGGCGCGCCCACGCTCACCACGCTCGCCGGGGTCGTGCCGGCGTAGTTGTACGTCACGCCGCCGACCGCACCCGTCGCCGTCGCATTCGCTGCCGCCGTCACCGAGTTCGAACCCAGCGCCACGTCGTTCGCGTTGGTCGCCGTCGCGCCTGAACCCACCGCCACCGAGCCCGCCGCGTTCGCCGTCGAGGTATTGCCCAACGCCACCGAGCCCTGGCCCGTCGCCGTGTTCGCATTGCCCAGCGCCACCGCACCCTGGCCGTTCGACGTGTTGTTCGCACCCATCGCGATCGCGCCAGTGCCCGTCGCGCTGTTCGGATCGCCGATCGCCACCGCGCCGTCGCCGTTCGCCGTGTTGCCCACGCCGATCGACACCGCCTGGCCGCCCGTCGCCGTCGCGTTCTGGCCGATCGCAACCGCGCCGCCCGAGTTCGCGTTGGCCCCGTCGCCGACCGCCACCGCGCTCGCGCCCGCCGCTGTCGCGTTCGTGCCCGCCGCCAGGGCGTTGATGCCTGTTGCGCCGTCGTTGTTGTAGTTCCCTTGTTGGGTGCCGTTGTCGTTCACGCTGTAGTAGTGCGTCTTCGCCGCATTGACCGCGGTCGAGGTCGACGTCGACAGCGAGGCGATCGAGCTGGTCGCCGTCGACAGGCCCGTCGACGTGGAGGTCGACAACGAGGCCACGTTGCTGTTCGTCGTCGACAAGCCAGTCGACAGCGAGCTGATCGAGCTCGTCGCCGTCGACAAACCGGTCGAGGTCGACGTCGACAGGCTGTTGATCGCCGTGTTCGTCGCGAACAGCTGCGAGCCGTTGATCGCATCCGTGCTCGTCGCCGTCACCTGGCCCGCCGCAACGTTCGTCACCTGACGTTCCGCACCCGGTGCGCCCACGCTCACCACGCTCGACGGAGTCGTGCCGGCGTAGTTGTACGTCACGCCGCCGACTGCACCCGTCGCTGTCGGATTCGGCGCTGCCGTCACCGAGTTCGAACCCAGCGCCACGTCGTTCGCATTGGTCGCCGTCGCTCCGGAGCCCATCGCCACCGATCCCGCCGCGTTCGCCGTCGATGTATTGCCCAACGCCACCGAACCCTGCCCCGTTGCCGTGTTCGCATTGCCCAGCGCCACCGCACCCTGGCCGTTCGACGTGTTGTTCGCACCCATCGCGATCGCACCGGTACCTGTCGCGCTGTTCGGATCGCCGATCGCCACGGCCCCATTACCGTTCGCCGTGTTACCCACGCCGACCGACACCGCCTGGCCGCCCGTCGCCGTCGCGTTCTGGCCGATCGCCACCGCACCGCCCGAGTTCGCGTTGGCTCCATCACCAACCGCCACCGCGCTCGCACCCGCCGCTGTCGCGTTCGTGCCCGCCGCCAGCGCGTTGATGCCTGTTGCGCCGTCGTTGTTGTAGTTCCCTTGCTGCGTGCCGTTGTCGTTCACGCTGTAGTAGTGCGTCTTCGCCGCATTGACCGCGGTCGAGGTCGACGTCGACAGCGAGGCGATCGAGCTGGTCGCCGTCGACAGGCCCGTCGACGTGGAGGTCGACAACGAAGCCACGTTGCTGTTCGTCGTCGACAAGCCGGTCGACAGCGAGCTGATCGAGCTCGTCGCCGTCGACAAACCGGTCGAGGTCGACGTCGACAGGCTGTTGATCGCCGTGTTCGTCGCGAACAGCTGCGAGCCATTGATCGCATCCGTGCTCGTCGCCGTCACCTGGCCCGCCGCAACGTTCGTCACCTGACGTTCCGCACCCGGTGCGCCCACGCTCACCACGCTCGACGGAGTCGTGCCGGCGTAGTTGTACGTCACGCCGCCGACTGCACCCGTCGCTGTCGGATTCGGCGCTGCCGTCACCGAGTTCGAACCCAGCGCCACGTCGTTCGCATTGGTCGCCGTCGCTCCGGAGCCCATCGCCACCGATCCCGCCGCGTTCGCCGTCGAGGTATTGCCCAACGCCACCGAACCCTGCCCCGTTGCCGTGTTCGCATTGCCCAGCGCCACCGCACCCTGGCCGTTCGACGTGTTGTTCGCGCCCATCGCGATCGCACCGGTACCTGTCGCGCTGTTCGGATCGCCGATCGCCACGGCCCCATTACCGTTCGCCGTGTTACCCACGCCGACCGACACCGCCTGGCCGCCCGTCGCCGTCGCGTTCTGGCCGATCGCCACCGCACCGCCCGAGTTCGCGTTGGCCCCGTCACCAACCGCCACCGCGCTCGCACCCGCCGCTGTCGCGTTCGTGCCCGCCGCCAGCGCGTTGATGCCTGTTGCGCCGTCGTTGTTGTAGTTCCCTTGTTGGGTGCCGTTGTCGTTCACGCTGTAGTAGTGCGTCTTCGCCGCATTGACCGCGGTCGAGGTCGACGTCGACAGCGAAGCGATCGAGCTGTTCGTCGTCGACAAACCCGTCGACAGCGAGCCGATCGAACTCGTCGCCGTCGACAGACCGGTCGAGGTCGATGTCGACAGGCTGTTGATCGCCGTGTTCGTCGCGAACAGCTGCGAGCCGTTGATCGCATCCGTGCTCGTCGCCGTCACCTGGCCCGCCGCCACGTTCGTCACCTGCCGCTCCGCACCCGGTGCGCCCACGCTCACCACGCTGGCCGGCGTCGTTCCCGCGTAGTTGTACGTCACGCCCCCGACCGTGCCCGTCGCCGTCGGGTTCGCCGCTGCCGTCACCGAGCCGGAGCCCAGGGCAACCGAGTTCGCTACGTTGGCCGTCGAGCCCGCACCGAATGCCAGCGCGTTGGTGGCCGTAGCGTTCGCTCCTTGCCCAGACGCGATGGATCCGCTACCAGACGCGGTGGCGTTTGAGCCCAATGCGGTCGCGAATGCATTCGTGGCTACGGCCGACGCACCCAGAGCAACCGAACCTGCCGCTCCGCTCGCGGTCGATCCGTTGCCAAGCGCCAACGAGTCCGCGCCTGAAGCGATGGCCGTGGCAGTGAAGCTCCCGCTGTTACCAAGCGCGATCGCGCCAGTGCCCGTCGCCGATACCGAGCTGCCGATTGCAACGTTGCCATTCGCTCCGGTGGCAACAGCCCCCTGGCCGATCGCCACCCCGCCGCCGCTCGCCACCGTGCCATTGCCCAACGCGACGGCGCTGGTGCCAACCGCCGAATTGGCGTTACCGATCGCTATCGCGCCTGTCCCGTTCGCCGTATTGTTCGCGCCAACGGCTACCGCACCCGTGCCGGTCGCGCTGTTTGGATCCCCGATCGCCACCGCGCCGTTGCCGTTCGCCGTGTTGCTCACGCCCACCGACACCGCCTGACCACCCGTCGCCGTCGCGTTCTGGCCGATCGCAACCGCACCGCCCGAGTTCGCGTTGGCCCCGTCACCGACCGCCACCGCGCTCGCGCCCGCCGCTGTCGCGTTCGTGCCCGCCGCCAGTGCGTTGATGCCCGTCGCGCCGTCGTTGTTGTAGTTCCCTTGCTGCGTGCCGTTGTCGTTCACGCTGTAGTAGTGCGTCTTCGCCGCATTGATGGCGGTCGAGGTCGACGTCGACAGCGAGGCGATCGAGCTGGTCGCGGTCGACAAACCCGTCGAGGTCGAAGTCGACAGCGAGGCCACGTTGCTGTTCGTCGTCGACAAGCCCGTCGACAGCGACGTGATGCCCGTGGAGGTCGAGGTCGACAGCGATGCAATCGAACTGGTCGCCGTCGACAGACCGGTCGACGTGGACGTCGACAAGCTGTTGATCGCCGTATTCGTCGCGAACAGCTGCGAGCCGTTGATCGCATCCGTGCTCGTTGCCGTTACCTCACCCGCCGCCACGTTCGTGATCTGACGTTCCGCACCCGGTGCGCCCACGCTCACCACGCTCGCCGGGGTCGTGCCGGCGTAGTTGTACGTCACGCCGCCGACCGCACCCGTCGCTGTCGGATTCGGCGCTGCCGTCACCGAGTTCGAACCCAGCGCCACGTCGTTCGCATTGGCCGCCGTCGCGCCCGAACCCATCGCCACCGAACCCGCCGCGTTCGCCGTCGAGGTATTGCCCAACGCCACCGAACCCTGCCCCGTTGCCGTGTTCGCATTGCCCAGCGCCACCGCACCCTGGCCGTTCGACGTGTTGTTCGCACCCATCGCGATCGCACCGGTACCCGTCGCGCTGTTCGGATCGCCGATCGCCACCGCGCCATTGCCGTTCGCCGTGTTGCCCACGCCGACCGACACCGCCTGGCCGCCCGTCGCCGTCGCGTTCTGGCCGATCGCCACCGCGCCGCCGGAATTCGCGTTGGCCCCGTCACCGACCGCCACCGCGCTCGCGCCCGCCGCCGTCGCGTTCGTGCCCGCCGCCAGCGCATTGATGCCTGTTGCGCCGTCGTTGTTGTAGTTCCCTTGTTGCGTGCCGTTGTCGTTGACGCTGTAGTAGTGCGTCTTCGCCGCATTGACCGCTGTCGACGTCGACGTCGACAGCGAAGCGATCGAGCTATTGGCCGTCGACAGCCCCGTCGAGGTCGAGGTCGACAGCGAAGTGACCGTGCTGTTCGTCGTGGACAGCCCCGTCGACAGTGAGCTGATCGAGCTCGTCGCCGTCGACAGACCGGTCGAGGTCGACGTCGACAGGCTGTTGATCGCCGTGTTCGTTGCGAACAACTGCGAGCCGTTGATCGCATCCGTGCTTGTCGCCGTCACCTGGCCCGCCGCCACGTTCGTCACCTGACGTTCCGCACCCGGTGCGCCCACGCTCACCACGCTCGACGGATTCGTCCCCGCGTAGTTGTACGTCACGCCGCCGATCGTGCCTGTCGCCGTCGGATTCGGCGCTGCCGTCACCGAGTTCGAACCCAGCGCCACGCTGTTCGCGTTGCTTGCCACTGCGTTTTGACCCAGTGCGACTGCTCCTGCACCGCTGGCGTTCGAACCGTCACCCACCGCCACCGCGCTCGCACCCGCCGCCGTCGCGTTCGTGCCCGCCGCCAGCGCATTGATGCCCGTCGCACCGTCGTTGTTGTAGTTCCCTTGTTGGGTGCCGTTGTCGTTCACGCTGTAGTAGTGCGTCTTCGCCGCATTGATCGCTGTCGAGGTCGACGTCGACAATGAGGCGACGTTGCTGTTCGTCGTCGACAAGCCGGTCGACAGCGACGTGATGCCCGTGGAGGTCGAGGTCGACAGCGATGCAATCGAGCTGGTCGCCGTCGACAGACCGGTCGAGGTCGACGTCGACAAACTGTTGATCGCCGTATTCGTCGCGAACAGCTGCGAGCCGTTGATCGCATCCGTGCTCGTTGCCGTTACCTCACCCGCCGCCACGTTCGTGATCTGACGTTCCGCACCCGGCGCGCCCACGCTCACCACGCTCGCCGGGGTCGTGCCGGCGTAGTTGTACGTCACGCCCCCGACCGTGCCCGTCGCCGTCGGGTTCGCCGCTGCCGTCACCGAGCCGGAGCCCAGGGCAACCGAGTTCGCTACGTTGGCCGTCGAGCCCGCACCGAATGCCAGCGCGTTGGTCGCCGTAGCGTCCGCTCCTTGCCCGGATGCGATGGATCCGCTTCCGGACGCAGTGGCGTTTGAGCCCAATGCGGTCGCGAACGTATTCGTGGCTACAGCCGATGCACCCAGAGCGACCGAACCTGCCGCTCCGCTCGCAGTCGAGCCGTTACCAAGCGCCAATGCATCCGCGCCTGAAGCGATGGCCGTGGCAGTGAAGGTCCCGCTATTGCCAAGCGCGATCGCACCAGTGCCGGTCGCCGATACTGAATTGCCGATCGCTACGTTGCCATTCGCTCCGGTGGCAACAGCCCCCTGACCGATCGCCACCCCGTTGCTGTTCGCCACGGTGCCATTGCCCAACGCGACGGCGCTCGCGCCAACCGCCGAATTGGCGTTACCGATCGCTATCGCGCCTGTCCCGTTCGCCGTATTGTTCGCGCCAACGGCTACCGCACCCGTGCCGGTCGCGCTGTTCGGATCCCCGATCGCCACCGCACCGTTGCCGTTCGCCGTGTTGCTCACGCCCACCGACACCGCCTGGCCGCCTGTCGCCGTCGCATTCTGGCCGATCGCAACCGCACCGCCGGAATTCGCGTTGGCCCCGTCACCGACCGCCACCGCGCTCGCGCCCGCCGCTGTCGCGTTCGTGCCCGCCGCCAGCGCGTTGATGCCTGTCGCGCCGTCGTTGTTGTAGTTCCCTTGTTGCGTGCCGTTGTCGTTCACGCTGTAGTAGTGCGTCTTCGCCGCATTGATGGCGGTCGAGGTCGACGTCGACAGCGAGGCCACGTTGCTGTTCGTCGTCGACAGCCCCGTCGACAGTGAGCCGATCGAGCTGGTCGCCGTCGACAACCCCGTCGAGGTGGAAGTCGACAAAGAGGCCACGTTACTGTTCGTCGTCGACAAACCGGTCGACAGCGACGTGATGCCCGTGGAGGTCGAGGTCGACAGCGATGCAATCGAGCTGGTCGCCGTCGACAGACCGGTCGACGTGGACGTCGACAAACTGTTGATCGCCGTGTTCGTCGCGAACAGCTGCGAGCCGTTGATCGCATCCGTGCTTGTCGCCGTCACCTGGCCCGCCGCCACGTTCGTCACCTGACGTTCCGCACCCGGTGCGCCCACGCTCACCACGCTCGCCGGATTCGTCCCCGCGTAGTTGTACGTCACGCCACCGATCGTGCCTGTCGCCGTCGGATTCGGCGCTGCCGTCACCGAGTTCGAACCCAGCGCCACGTCGTTCGCATTGGCCGCCGTCGCGCCCGAACCCATCGCCACCGAGCCCGCCGCGTTGGCCGTCGAGGTATTGCCCAACGCCACCGAACCCTGCCCCGTTGCCGTGTTCGCATTGCCCAGCGCCACCGCACCCTGGCCGTTCGACGTGTTGTTCGCACCCATCGCGATCGCGCCGGTACCCGTCGCGCTGTTCGGATCGCCGATCGCCACCGCGCCATTGCCGTTCGCCGTGTTGCCCACGCCGACCGACACCGCCTGGCCGCCCGTCGCCGTTGCATTCTGGCCGATCGCCACCGCACCGCCGGAATTCGCGTTGGCTCCATCGCCGACCGCCACCGCGCTCGCGCCCGCCGCTGTCGCGTTCGTGCCCGCCGCCAGCGCGTTGATGCCCGTCGCGCCGTTATCGTTGTAGTTCCCTTGCTGCGTGCCGTTGTCGTTCACGCTGTAGTAGTGCGTCTTCACCGCATTGATGGCGGTCGAGGTCGACGTCGACAGCGATGTGATCGAACTGGTTGCCGTCGACAACCCGGTCGACGTCGACGCCGACAAGGAGGCCACGTTGCTGTTCGTCGTGGACAGGCCCGTCGACAGCGAGCCGATCGAGCTCGTCGCCGTTGACAGACCCT
>NZ_JBXAPG010000018.1:58284-92855 GCF_058803765.1 Burkholderia sp. GW821-FHT14F03 | reverse complement strand
GTCGAGGTCGACGTCGACAGCGAGGCCACCGTACTATTCGTCGTGGACAAACCCGTCGACAACGACGTGATGCCCGTTGACGTCGAAGTCGACAACGATGCAATCGAGCTGGTCGCCGTCGACAACCCGGTCGACGTCGACGTCGACAACGAGGCCACGTTGCTGTTCGTCGTGGACAGGCCCGTCGACAGCGAGCCGATCGAACTCGTCACCGTCGACAGACCCGTCGAGGTCGACGTCGACAGCGAGGCCACCGTACTATTCGTCGTGGACAAACCCGTCGACAACGACGTGATGCCCGTCGACGTCGAAGTCGACAACGAGGCTACGTTGCTGTTCGTCGTGGACAGGCCCGTCGACAGCGAGCCGATCGAACTGGTCGCCGTCGACAGACCGGTCGAGGTCGACGTCGACAAGCTGTTGATCGCCGTGTTCGTCGCGAACAGCTGCGAGCCGTTGATCGCATCCGTGCTCGTCGCCGTCACCCGGCCCGCGGCTACGTTCGTGATCTGCCGCTCCGCACCCGGCGCGCCCACGCTCACCACGCTCGACGGATTCGTCCCCGCGTAGTTGTACGTCACGCCCCCGACCGTGCCCGTCGCTGTCGGATTCGCCGCTGCCGTCACCGAGCCGGAGCCCAGGGCAACCGAGTTCGCTACGTTGGCCGTCGAGCCCGCACCGAACGCCAGCGCGTTGGTCGCCGTAGCGTCCGCTCCTTGCCCGGATGCGATGGATCCGCTTCCGGACGCAGTGGCGTTTGAGCCCAATGCGGTCGCGAACGTATTCGTGGCTACAGCCGATGCACCCAGAGCGACCGAACCTGCCGCTCCGCTCGCAGTCGAGCCGTTACCAAGCGCCAATGCATCCGCGCCTGAAGCGATGGCCGTGGCAGTGAAGGTCCCGCTATTGCCAAGCGCGATCGCACCAGTGCCGGTCGCCGATACTGAATTGCCGATCGCTACGTTGCCATTCGCTCCGGTGGCAACAGCCCCCTGACCGATCGCCACCCCGTTGCTGTTCGCCACGGTGCCATTGCCCAACGCGACGGCGCTCGCGCCAATCGCCGAATTGGCGTTACCGATCGCTATCGCGCCTGTCCCGCTCGCCGTATTGTTCGCGCCGACGGCTACCGCACCCGTGCCGGTCGCGCTGTTCGGATCCCCGATCGCCACCGCACCGTTGCCGTTCGCCGTGTTGCTCACGCCCACCGACACCGCCTGACCACCCGTCGCCGTTGCGTTCTGGCCGATCGCCACCGCACCGCCCGAGTTCGCATTAGCGCCGTTGCCGACCGCCACCGCGCTCGCGCCCGCCGCTGTCGCGTTGGTGCCTGCCGCCAGTGCGTTGACGCCCGTTGCGCCGTTATCGTTGTAGTTCCCTTGCTGCGTGCCGTTGTCGTTCACGCTGTAGTAGTGCGTCTTCGCCGCATTGATCGCTGTCGAGGTCGACGTCGACAGCGAAGTAATCGAGCTATTGGCCGTCGACAGACCCGTCGAGGTTGAGGTCGACAACGAAGTGACCGTGCTGTTCGTCGTGGACAGACCCGTCGACAACGAGCCGATCGAGCTATTCGCCGTCGACAGGCCCGTCGAAGTCGAGGTCGACAGCGAGGCTACAGTACTATTCGTCGTGGACAAACCCGTCGACAGCGACGTGATACCCGTTGACGTCGACGTCGACAACGATGCAATCGAACTATTGGCCGACGACAACCCGGTGGACGTCGAGGTAGACAGCGAGACCACCGAGCTGGTCACAGTCGACAACCCCGTCGACGTGGACGTCGACAGGCTATTGATCGCCGTGTTCGTCGCGAACAGCTGCGAGCCGTTGATTGCATCGGTACTCGTCGCCGTCACGCGCCCCGCCGCTACGTTCGTCACCTGACGCTCCGCTCCTGACGCACCCACGCTCACGACGCTCGACGGCGTCGTGCCTGCGTAGTTGTACGTCACGCCACCGACCGTGCCGGTTGCGGTCGGGTTCGCCGCCGCGGTGACCGAACCGGTACCTAACGCCACCGCATTCGCATTGTTTACAACCGCGCCGGAACCCAGCGCCACGCCCTTCGTTGCCGCAGCGACAACGCTTGCGGTATCGCCCATTGCCACGGAACCCGCACTAGCGGCGGTCGACGTGTTACCCAGGGCAACCGATCCCTGACCGGTCGCCGTATTGTTCGCACCGACGGCTACCGCACCCGTGCCGGTCGCGCTGTTCGGATCCCCGATCGCCACGGCGCCATTGCCGCTGGCCGTCTGCTGGCTGCCGATCGCCACCGCGCCGGTGCCGGTCGTCGCGCTTGACAGATAACCAATCGCCGTCGCACCCGTACCGGCAGCGGCCAAAACGACATTCGATTGACCAATTGCGACCGTCGAAGTCGCTGCCGCCGTCGAGGCAATACCTACAGCGACGGAATTGGTCCCGCTCGCAGTCGATACATCGCCGACCGCCACGGCATTTTGACCCGACGCCAAATCCGTATAGCCCACAGCGGTCGCCTGCCCCCCACTCGCTATAGATCTAGCTCCCAAAGCAGATGAATTTGCACCGCTACCCGTCGCAAGATATCCCATTCCAATACTTTGGGCTCCCGAGGCCGCGCTACTCAACCCTAAACCAAGTGAATTTGCGCCGGTGGCCGTATTGTAATTACCCAGCGCGACGGAATCCGTGCCGGTTACCGTATTGCGCATCCCAAAGGAATCGTAAAAATTAGTGTTATCTCCCACTACCCCAATTACGTTCGCATTGCCAACTGCCACTACATTGCCGCCGCCAGCAATGGCGTTAGCAATCCCTATCGCCATGTTGGATGAGCCAGCAACACTATTGCCGTTGCCCATCACCGTCGAGGTGGACCCAGCAGTTGTATTTGCGGTGTTATTAATACCGATTACGGTGCTCCCTCCTCCAGAAGCTCCGATATTATTTCCATTACCAACAGCAACCGCGTTGCCCGCCACAACAGTATTGCCTTCACCGATCGCCACCCCATTTGGCCCGCTGGCCAGCGAGTTATATCCGAACGCAGCACTCCCTGTTCCCGAGGCCGTGGCATAAAGACCAACGGATGTCGCGTTGGCCGCTGCATACGCGCCCATCCCAAATGCAACCGCCCCGTCACCGGCCGCAGACGAGTAGGAGCCAAACAGCGTCACACCGAGCAGGTTCCCTCCGTTGGCGCCGCAACCAGCGACGTTCGAATATGATCCGTTGCCATCGATAGGGTTCGCTCCCGCAGGAAAATTCCGACCGTTAGGTCCCTGTCCAGCTGGATTGGTGCAATTCCCTCCCCCATTGAAAAGATAGGTCCCTGCGTGGCTAACTTGCGCGGCACCAAGAAGAAGAACGCTGAGCAGCAGCTTGGCGGTTTTTGAGCTACTGCGCTTCCCGCGCGCCGAATCCAACTCCGACGCCGCAACCCACGCCCCGAGCGCTTCATTCCAGATTGTTCTGTACGACTTGTTCATCTCATCACCTCATCGGCTGATGCGCTGTCTTACGACACAGGCGTAGATTTCTCGCATTGGCCTATAAATTAATTAGGACTGCCATACGCAAATCGCACAAAGACAAATCGATCTCTATTCTTTTCTACGAGAAAGTGCTGAACGACTTGCGCAATGCCGCGCTGCCGCTATCGCCCGTCAGCTGAAAATTCCCTAGACGCTTCTGCTCCTCGACCCAGTTCCGTATTGCCCGACCGTGCCGGTAGCCCGCTTGCATGATTGCCGTCAACATCGCACGAGATGCTTCAAGCTCGCCGCCATCCAGGACTGCCGCCCCGGCGCCGACATCGAAAGCCGCACCGCCAAGTCCCATTGAGACGCCGGCCTTGTACGCCGACCGCGCCGTCTTCCGGCTCCGACGATCGACATGCTGTGCCAGCAACTCGAACACAATCGATTCGACTTCACTGACATAAGCATTCACGTCTTCCAGATCGCAGAGGGAAGTAACTCGCAGAAGATGACCCACCATTTTGTCGGCTGGCGCCAGCGCGCGCGATTCTTGCGAACGAATCTGATTGGAATTCAGCATTTCCATCTCCCCAAGCATCCGACCTATCGAAACTCATCGAGAAACTCATTCAGATCGACGTCAATCCAAATTCAATTACCGAATCCCATGAACTCCGATTACCGCCCATCGATCATCACTTTCCATCCGCTCGAATTCAAAAATCAGATCTTTCGAAGGAATGCGTAAAAACAATAAGCGCCCCCTCACTCGCACCCCGCAGCCTACGATCCGCCTACAAATCGGCATCCCGCCTAGCCGATTCGACAGGGAAACTCGGCAAAATCTGCCCGCGCCGAAGGCCCAACAGGCCGTAATTCGCGGGTTTCACGTCATATAAGTGACTGAACATAAACGTTCCCTTGTATCAAATTCGTAGAAACAGTCCTCGGGTCCGCTGTGAGCCTTGACAGGCAAGGAACGCCATTTGTCACTCGGCCTCGGACAAAATGGAACCTTTTTGTCCAGTAGAATTTCGGCAAACCGCTCCGCGTTAACTCTTCTTAACGATTGGACGATTTTGTCAGGGAAAACTGTTCATTATTGAAACATTTTTGACCTTTTTATTTTATTTTTTTAAGGGTTTTTACTAGCAAAAAAGTAACTTCATTAGACAAATTTTTTTAAATAGACAAAAAGACCCGACTGATTTTTCGAGGCCAACCGCGACGCATCCTGCCGATGCTGGCGGCCACGAGATCGAGACGAATGGAAGAAGAGCGTCGACCGACACTGAGATGCGCTCGACACAGCAATCAACTTCGCGACTTGACCAGCCGGGCAGCAGACCCACTCTACCGAGAGATGAATTTGAGTACCTTGAATACAGCAAAGAACGACCGTCGACCGACGGCATTCCAACCGAACGCACGCGTTCCGGCACATTGCCGACAGCGCGGCTTGACGTCGGGATTGTCAGATTTGCGGGAGCGGATATGATCGTCGGCTACGCACGTGTTTCCACTGACGAGCAGAATCTCGAACTTCAAATAGATGCATTGACCCGTGCAGGCTGCGACACGATCCATACGGATCAGGGGATTTCAGGCGCCGATTTTTCGCGCCCCGGTCTCGACGCTGCCCTCGAGACGATGTCCGCCGGTGACACATTGATGGTATGGCGGCTGGATCGCCTCGGCCGTTCGTTGAGCAAACTCATCGATCTGGTCACGCATCTGGACGGCCGGAATATCCAATTCGCCTCGATCATGGAGTCGATCAATACCAACTCCTCGAGCGGCGTGCTGATTTTTCATCTGATGGCTGCGCTTGCGCAATTCGAACGCAGTCTCATCAGCGAACGCACCCGCGCCGGAATGGCTGCGGCGCGCGCCCGAGGAAAACCGATCGGCCGCAAGCCGGCTCTCGATGACAAACAGCGCGCACAAGCGCTGACCTTGTTGAAACGAAAATCGATCATGGATGTCGCAGCCCATTTCAATGTGCATCCACGCACCTTGAAGCGCATCCTGGCCAGCGAGAACACAACTTGATGAACCGTTGGCCGGAACATTCCGGCTATTTGTCGGATCGCTCATGCGCGGCGGATTACCCGGTGCCCGCTTCCACCGGCCGTCATCCTGCGCATCGCGATACCTGTATCGGGCCGTCGCCGAGACGGGCAATGCGATCGATTTTCCGCCTGGTGCCGAGCGGAAAATGATCGCAGCCCCTCTGCCACGTCGAGCGCGCGATCGATCGGAGCGGCCCAGCCGCGCGTCCGCCCGACGAACCCTCCTCCCTCACTTCAAGCGCCCCGACAAGAACTGCTTCAGCCGCTCGCACTTCGGCTCGACGAGAATCTCCTGCGGCGGCCCCTCCTCCTCGATCTTGCCCTGATGCAGGAAGATCACATGATTGGACACGTTCCGCGCAAACCCCATCTCGTGCGTGACGACCACCATCGTCCGGCCTTCCTCCGCGAGCGCCTGCATGACCTTCAGCACTTCGCCGACCAGCTCCGGATCGAGCGCCGAGGTCGGCTCGTCGAACAGCATCACTTCCGGCTCCATCGCGAGCGCGCGCGCGATCGCGACGCGCTGCTGCTGTCCGCCTGACAGATGCGACGGATACATGCCTTCGACGCGCGGCTGCAAGCCGACCTTCTCCAGATATTTGCGCGCCCTGGCCGTCGCCGCTTCCTTGTCGAGCCCCAGCACCGCGATCGGCGCTTCGATGATGTTCTCGATCACCGTCATGTGCGCCCACAGGTTGAAATGCTGGAACACCATGGAAAGCTTCGTGCGCATGCGCTGCAGCTGCTTCCGATCGGCCACGCGCAGCCCGCCGTTACTGTCGAGTTCGGTCCTGATCACCTCCCCGCCCACCGTGATCTGCCCGGAGCAGGGTTGTTCGAGAAAGTTGATGCAGCGCAGGAACGTGCTTTTACCCGAGCCGCTCGACCCGATGATGCTGATCACGTCGCCCGGCTTCGCGTTCAGCGAGACGCCCTTCAGCACCTCGTTGTCGCCAAACTTCTTGTGCAGATTTTCAACGCTGAGCTTATACATACAAATGCTTCCTTCGTGAATCGGGTAAGGCCGGCCCGGTCGTCAATGGCCGCGCGGCGCCAGATAGGCAAGCCAGCGCATCTCCAACCTGCGGAACATCCAGATGAGCGCGAAAACGACCGCCGCATAGAGCAGCGCCGCGATGCCATACGCCTGGAACGACATATAGGTCGCCGAATTGACGTCGCGCGTCACCTTCAGGATGTCGGGCACCGTCGCCGTGAAAGCGAGCGTCGTCGCATGCAGCATCAGAATCACTTCATTGCTGTAGCTCGGCAGGGAGCGACGCAGTGCGGAGGGCAGGATGATCCTCGTATAGAGCTTGAAACGCGACATCCCATAGGCGACGCCCGCCTCGATCTCGCCCACGGCCGTCGACTTGATCGCGCCCGCGAAAATCTCCGTTGCATACGCGCACTCGTTCAGCGTGAAGGCTAGCAGCGTGCAGTTCATCGCATTGCGAAAGAACGTATCGAGCAGCACGTGGTTGTGCACGACCTGCAGGCTGTAGATGCCCGTGTAACACATCAGCAACTGCACATACAGCGGCGTGCCGCGGAAGACATAGGTGTAGAGCCATACCGATCTCGACAGCCAGCGATTGCTCGACGCTCGCGCGATCGCCAGCGGGATGGCGAGGCAGAAACCCAGCCCGATCGACACCACCAGGAGCCACAGCGTAATGGCCAGGCCGCTGAGGCGATAGCCGTCGGTATACAGATAGCTTTGCCAGTACTGGCGAACGATCTCGATCACAATGAGAGCCTCCGGACGCCGACTGAATAGCGCTTTTCGAGGTGATACAACACGACATTGGACACGGTGGTGATCGCAAGATAAATCGCCCCCGCCGCCAGCGTGAAGAAGAAGAAATTCAACGTACTCTTGCCGGCATCCTGCGAGGCTTTCACGATATCGGCCAGACCGATGATCGACACCAGCGCCGTCGCTTTCACGAGCACCTGCCAGTTATTGCCGATGCCGGGCATCGCAAAACGCATCATCTGCGGAAACAGAATGCGCCGGAACACGCGCCAGCCGCTCATGCCGTACGCGAAGCCGGCTTCGATCTGGCCGCGCGGCACCGACAGGAATGCGCCGCGGAACGTCTCGGTGAAGTACGCCCCGTAGATGAAGCCGAGCGTCAACACACCCGCGACGAACGGATCGATGTCGATCTGGTCCCAGCCGACCAGATCGGTGCAATGGTTGAGCAGGATCTGTATGCCGTAGAACAGCAACAGCATCAGCACGAGATCGGGTACGGCGCGGATCAGCGTCGTATAGAACTTGCCGAGCGTCGCCAGCGCGCGGTTCGTCGACAGCTTCGCGGCGGCGCCGGCGAGCCCGAGCACGAGCGACGCGGCAAGCGACAACACCGCGAGTTTCACGGTCTCGACCGTGCCGGCCCACAGCAGCGGGCCAAATCCTTGGAAGATCATGTCAGCGCATCCAGAAAGAGACAGGCGCCCGCGGCCGCAGGCGGCGCAATACGGTCAGCTGCCGTAGACGTCGAACGCGAAGTACTTCTTCTCGAGCTTCTTGTACGTGCCGTCCTTCACGATGTCGGTGATCGCCTGGTTGATCTTCGCTTTCAGATCGGTGTCTTCCTTGCGCAGGCCGATGCCCGCGCCGCTGCCCAAGGTCTTCGGGTCGACGATATCGCCGCCGGCGAACTGGAATCCGGCGCCGCGCGGCGTCTTGAGGAACCCGACATCGGCTTGCACCGCGTCCTGCAGCGCCGCGTCGAGACGGCCGGAGATCAGATCCTGGTAGACCTGATCCTGATTCTGGTACGGCACGACCTGCACCCCGTTCGGCGCCCAATGCGCTTTCGCGTAGGCTTCCTGGGTCGTCCCTTGTTCGACGCCCACCGTCTTGCCTTTCAGGGCGTCCAGGGTCGGCGCCACCGGCGATCCCTTCTTCGCGACGAGGCGAGTAGGGGTACTGAATAATTTGTCTGAAAAATCGATCTGTTCTTCACGTTGCGGCGTCATCGTCATCGACGACAGCACGCCGTCGAACTTCTTCGCCTTCAGGGCCGGGATCATGCCGTCGAAGTCGTTTTCGATCCAGACGCATTTCGCCTTCAGGCGCGCGCAGATTTCATTGCCGAGGTCGATGTCGAAGCCGGCGACCTTGCCGTCCGTTCCCTTCGATTCGAACGGCGGATAGCTGGCATCGACGCCGAAGCGGATCGTCGACCAATCTTTCGCATGCACTCCCACGGCGACGCAGGCCAGGACCAAGCTGAGGGCGAGTTTCTTCATGATGTTTCCAGTGATGGCAAAGGAGATTTCGGTTGAGTCCGAACCCGCCTTGGCGATGCGAACCCACGCAACCTGTGCGATGCGCGCACCCGAAAATGGCCGCCCAAGTTGTACATACAACTTTGCCGCCACCACCCTGGTAGGGACAATCCGTATTTATCTCTACTTGTGATGAAGTTGTCTTACAACTGACCATTACACTTGTAAGAGAACTCCGGAAGCGAATTGCACAGGCGCATATTCAAAATAACGGCCGCGGGATCAATCAATCCGATTCCTAAATATCTCGATCGCCCACGCCCAATCCAATGAAGCGACGGCGCTCATTCGACTACTCGTCGCTCGGATGTCGGGATTCGGTACGTCGGCATTCGGAAAGGATCGCCGGCAAGACAGCACCACCAACATTGCGTTGGATGGGCGTACCGGCTGAGAGAGGCTTGGCTGAATCCTGATCCCCGTGCGCCGGCACGATCATTGAATCGTGCCGGCCGTCGGTCTTCGAGGTGTGCGCGGGAATGACGACCCGAGCCGTCCTCACACCGCTCTCAAGGAATAAGCATCCGCTGTGCTTGCCGATATCAGCAGGCGCTTTTGCGGGATCCGCTCCTGAAACCCAGGTGGATCATGCCGCACACACAGCGCGCGGCGACGCATGTGAGCTCAGCCTGGCAGCTTGACGTTCATGGTGATGTGCGCGGTAAACACCTTTTGGCCCTCGGTATCCACGATCTCCACCGGCACGACCACATCGCCGCCCGAGGACCAGTCGACGCCGGCGCCATCCGCAATGGCAGTCACGTCTGACTTGGCCTTGGCGAGATAGGCCACCTGCATGCCGCGCGGGATCCATTTCGCGCCCGCCGGAATCGACACTTCAGTCATCAACCCGCCGACCAGTTCCGCCGCGTTGCACAGCGCAATCGCATGCACGGTGCCCAGGTGATTGGTGATTTCGTGACGAAACGGCACGCGCGCCTCGGCGCGGCCGGGCTCCAATGCCACGACCGTCGGCGCGATGGAACCGAAATACGGGGCTTGCTGACACACCAGCTTGCTGAGTTGCTCGGCCCCAGCCATCTTGAAGAAATCGAGAACCTGACTCACGTTCATCTCCTATAAGAACAGAATATTATTCTGTAACGGAATATTGCTCCAATGTAGAATTTCGTGTCAACAGATCGACGGGGTCGTCCACAGTGGCGATGCTCTAAAACCGCAGCCCTATCGGGAGCCAGCTTGTCCGTTCAGACCGTTCTCGAGCGCCACTATCCCGGGCGACGCGCGCAGCTCAAACGCGAGATTCTTGCGACCGCGCTCGATTGCTTCAACACCCAGGGCATCGACACCACCACGATCGAGGTCATCAAGGATCGATGCGAGACCAGCGTGGGGGCGATCTATCACCACTTCACGAATAAGGATGGCATCGTTGCCGCCCTGTTCCATTGCGGACAAGACGATCTGTCCGATCTGACAGCGCGCTATCTGGGGCAGGCAAATTCAGTGCAGGAGGGGATTCAGGCGATCGTCTTTGCCTATGTCGACTGGGTCGTGGCCGAACCGGAACTGGCCCGGTTCAAATTCCGGGCGCACACGTTCCTGTCTCAAGGTCCTTACGGCGCCGAATTGGCGAGCCGGAGCAAGGAACGGAACAAGACGATGCTCGTCTGGTTTCATCAGCCCGGCCGGCGGGAAGCGTTCACGACATGCCCGCTCGAGTTGCTGTTGTCCCTGCTCGTCGGACAGTCGGAAAGCTATTGCCGCGCCTGGCTGGCCAAACGTGTCCGGACGTCGCCCGCGAAGTACCGTGAAGCCCTCGCCGCCGCTGCATGGCATTCGATCGACGCGGTGTCGTCGCTCTATTGACGGGCCCTGGCTGACTACGCCAATACACGGATCGCAATACAGATGCTGATGCGCCAACGCGGCTGCCCGGGATCCGCCTCGATGCCGTGGTCGGCAAGCATGCTCCAAAAAAATGCCGCGACATGCGGCATTTTTCTTACTTCGCGTCGTTGTAGACAGTCGCTCGCGATACACCCAGGTGTTGCGCGACTGTCTCCATCGACCGTCGCAGATCGAGGTAGCCCTCATCCCTGAGCGCTTGCATCAGCGCCCTGCGTTGGTCGGTGCGCAGCGCCTGGGGTGTCGTCGCGAGCCCGACCGCGAATCGATCGATCCGTTCGCGCAGGGACTCCGCGCTCGATGGGTCAAGCGATTCCTTGGCCCCGTCGCTCCCGAGCGCGGAAAACTGTTCCAGCATGCTGGCGATGCTGCGAAACAGCGTCACGTCGACGTTCAGACAGAGCGCGGCAATGTAGTGCCCATCCGAATCCTTGATGCCGATCGACGTGCTCTTGGCCTGCCGGCCATCCGCGAAACGATTGGCGTAATTGGCCAGAACCTGCGGATACTCGGCATCGGCGATCCGCGCGAGGCCGAGTTCGGTCGCGGGATCGCCGACCTGGCGTCCGGACAGGTTGTTATGTATCGCGAGGATCGCGTTTTTCGGATGAAGGAGGTCGTGAACCACCACCTCCGTGAATGGGGCGAGCGTTTCGCCCAATCCCGCTGCGATGTGCTCGACCTGTTCGAGGATTGTCTGCTGCTCGCGGGTGAGTTTTCTCTTGGCCATTGGACGATTCATCTAGATATCGTCACATTGTATAGCCCCTCGGCGCACGAGGGGAAATTCGCGCAATCCCTTATTTTTACTTAATGTCTAAATATGGACAATGCATCCAGATCTTGCGTCGGCCCACGACTTTCTCGCATACCGCGCTCGGTCCCCGAATCGATACCAGGAGATCTGCCATGCACAAGCAACATCTACGCCGGGACGTCTTGACGCGAGGGCTTCGTACGGCGCTTTTGACGCTGACGATCGGGGCCGTCGCGACAGCGGCCGGCGCACAGCAGCCCGGCGCGAATTCACCGCGCGGCCTGCCGAGGATTCTCGTGCTGGCGACGGGCGGCACGATCGCAAGCACGTCTGATCCGCGCTCGGCGATCGGCTACAACGCCGGCGGCATTCGCGGCGATCAGCTCGTCGCGAGCGTCCCCGGTCTTGGCAAGATCGCGTCCATCCAGGCGGAACAGATTTCGAACATCGGCTCGCAGGACATGAACAGCGCGATCTGGTATCGGCTCGCGAACCGCATCAAGCAGGCCGTCGACCGGAACGAGGCCGACGGCATCGTGATTACGCACGGCACGGACACGATGGAAGAAACCGGCTTCTTCCTCGATCGCGTCCTCTCCACCGGCACGCCGGTCGTTCTCGTGGGTTCCATGCGCCCGGCGGAAGCGGCGAGCGCCGACGGCCCGATGAATCTGTACGAAGCGGTGGAAGTCGCCGCCAGCCCGCAATCCGCCGACCGCGGCGTGCTGATGGTGATGAACGACACGATCAACAGCCCGCGTTGGGCGACCAAGACCAACACGACGTCGGTACAGACGTTCCGGAATCCGAACGCCGGCCCGCTCGGTTATGTCGACCCCGCCTCGATCCGCTACCTCTCTCCCGCGCCGACCGTTCACAGGAAAGCATTTGGACTGCCAAGCGGCGGGCTGCCCCGGGTAGACATCGTGTATGCGCACGCGGACATGGACGCGACGCAGATCCAGGATGCTGTCCGGCACGACGCAAAGGGCATCGTGCTCGCGGGCGTCGGGGATGGAAACGCGTCGAGGGCCGCGTTGGACGCGATGGAATCGGCCGCGCGTAAAGGCATCGTCGTGATCCGTTCCACGCGTGTCCGCAGCGGCTTCGTCAATCGGAACGTCGAGGTGCCCGACGACAAGCGCGGCTTCGTCGTTTCCCATGACCTGAACCCTCAGAAGTCGCGCGTTCTCGCTCAGTTGCTCATCGCCAACGGCGTGACCTCGCCGGACCAGATCCAGCGCGCTTTCGAGTCGACGTACTGAATCCCGTCTCGTGAGCGGATCGCCTGCCGACCATCGCAGGTGCTTTCCGCGGTTGCCGCCTCTCCCCGATCAAACGCCGTCGCACAGGAGTCAACGCATGTCCATCCAGCCCCGAACTTTCGCCATTGCGTGTGTCAATGCCCCCGACATGACGCCGCCAGCCGGGCACTACTCGCACGTTTGCATCGCGAACGGCTGGGTATTCGTCTCCGGTCAATTGCCGATCGACGCCACGGGCCGGCCGCTGAGCGACGCGCCCTTCGACACGCAGGCGAAGCAGGTGCTGCGCAACGTCGATGCGGCCTTGAAAGCCGCTCGCGTCACGCGTGACGATCTGGTTCAGGTTCGGGTCTTCGTGTCCGACATCGCGCACTGGCCCGCTTTCAACGGGCTCTATGCCGATTGGATCGGCTCCCACCGGCCCGCTCGGGCGGTGGCGGAATCCGCCTCCCTGCACTACGGCGCGGCCATCGAAGTGGAAGCCGTCGCCTTGGCGTCGGCCCGTTGAGACAGCAAAGGATCGAAGGAGGCACCATCATGAAAAAGTGGAAGCTGGCCCATTGGATTCTGCTCGGCATGATCCTCGGCATCGCCATCGGCTATGCCTGCCATCAATATGCCGCGGACGAAGCCGCCGCCAAGGCAATTGCCGCCGACTTCGGCGTGGTGACGACGATTTTCCTGCACATGGTCAAGATGATCATCGCGCCGCTGGTCTTCGCGACGCTCGTCTCCGGCATTGCCGGCATGGACAGCGGAAAATCGATCGGACGGATTGGCGCGAAGGCGCTTGGCTGGTTCATCGCGGCCTCCCTCGTGTCGCTCGGCATCGGCCTGCTGTTCGTCAACATCGCGAAACCCGGTTCCAGCCTCAACCTGCCGCTGCCACCCGCGGATGCGTCGACCCATCTGCAAACGAGCGCGCTCAACGCAAAGGACTTCCTGACGCACATCGTCCCGAGCAGCATGGTCGAAGCGATGGCGAGCAACCAGATCATGCAGATCCTGGTGTTCTCGCTGTTTTTCGGCATCGCGCTGGGAAAGGTTCCGGGAGAATCGGGCGTGGTCCTGAAGCGTGCCGTCGACGGGCTGATGGAGACGATGCTGCGTGCGACGAACGCCGTGATGGCGTTCGCGCCGCTCGGCATCCTTTCCGCCATCGCGGGTGTCGTGACCGTGCAGGGCCTGGGCGTCATCGTCACCTACGGCAGGCTCATCGGCTGGTTCTACGTCGCATTGTTCGCCTTGTGGACGGTGCTCTATTTCGCCGGCCATGCCGCCTTGGGCCGTCGCATGCCTGAACTGATCAGGAAGATTCGCGAACCGATGATGATTGCGTTCTCCACCGCCAGCAGCGAGGCGGCTTTTCCCGTCCTGACGGAAAAGCTGACCGAGTTCGGCGTGCATCGGCGTCTTGTCGGCTTCGTGCTGCCGCTTGGCTACTCGTTCAATCTCGACGGCTCGATGGTCTATCAGGCATTCGCGGCGATTTTCATCGCCCAGGCGTTCGGCGTTCACATGCCCATCGGCACGCAGCTCACGATGCTCCTCATCCTGATGATCAGCAGCAAGGGCATGGCCGCGGTTCCGCGAGGCTCGCTGGTCGTGGTGGCCGCGATCCTGCCGATGTTCCACCTGCCGGAAGCGGGCTTGCTGCTGGTGATGGGCATCGATCAACTGCTTGACATGGGCCGCACGGCCACCAACGTCCTGGGCAACAGCATCGCCAGTGTCGTGGTGGCCAAGTGGGAGGGCGAATTGTCGCCGGCCGGGACGCACGAACACGCTCCCGCGCCGCCGGACACAAGTACTGAATCCGCCCCCGATTACGGGAGCGTTCGGTCCTCCTGATCCGGCGGCGTTCGGTTCATCGATTTGTACACTTCGTCTATTTATGGAAATAATTTATAATC
The DNA here is from genome assembly GCF_058803765.1 of Burkholderia sp. GW821-FHT14F03. NCBI lineage: Bacteria > Pseudomonadati > Pseudomonadota > Betaproteobacteria > Burkholderiales > Burkholderiaceae > Burkholderia > Burkholderia sp. GW821-FHT14F03. The sequence continues at coordinate 78,206 of NZ_JBXAPG010000018.1, read as the reverse complement.
CAAGTCATCCGACCGGAAACACCCACGATCATGCCGACAGACGCAACGCTTCTCCTTCTCGACCGTGATGTTGTGGAACCTGCCTTGCAGGCGGAGCAGGTCACGGCGGCGGTTCGCGAAGCATTCACCCTTCACAGTCGGCGAACCGGCCGAGTCTTCCCTGTCGTGCGCGAGAAGTTGCATACGGGCGGCGTATTCGGCATCAAGTCCGGCGAAGTGGCGAGCCAGGCTCTGCTCGGCTTCAAGGCGGCCGGCTTCTGGCCCGGCAACCGGAACGCCGGCGGTGAACCTCACCAGGCGACCGTCGTGCTGTTCGATCCCGCGACGGGGCGGCCGCTCTGCATCATGGACGGCAACGCGATCACCACCGCGCGCACGGGCGCGGCGGGAGGCTTGGGGCTGCAACGGTTCGCGCGACCGGAGAGTACGCGGATCTGCATTTTCGGCACCGGCGTTCAGGCAAGGGTTCAGCTTCGCTACGCCCTGGAAGGCCTGCGGCACCGCTGCACGGTGCACTACGTGAGCGCGACCGGCGAGCCCGAGCCGGCCTTCGAGGCCGCTTTCCAGGACCGGTGCGCCATCGGCGTCGCGCAAGACCGGAACGATGCCGTTGCGGCCAGCGATATCGTGATCACCGCGACGCCGGGCAACGGCGCGCTGTTCCAGGCCGATGCGGTCCAGCCGGGCACACATCTCACCTGCGTCGGCGCCGACACGGCCGGCAAGCGCGAATTGCCCGATGGCGTGCTGGAGCGTGCGCGGATTTTCGTCGACGATGAAGTTCAGGCGCGCAGCATCGGCGAATGCCAGTGGGCGCCGTCGCTGCCGTGCACGGAAATCGGCGACCTCCTTGCCGGCACGCGTGCCTTCGAGCGGTCCGCGCGCGACATCACCGTGTTCGATATGACGGGCCTGGCGTTGCAGGACCTCACGGTTGCGCGCTTTCTGTACGAGCATGCCAAGGACAACCATCTCGGAACGTCCATCGCATGGCCTTGGTCAACCTCCTCCCTTTCGAGTCCGACATGACGACTTTCGCGCTTCCCACCTACGCCGACGTCGAGGCGGCTGCTTCGCGGATCGCCGGCGTGGCGCATCGCACCCCGGTTCAGACCTCGCGCATGCTGAACGAAATCATGGGCGCGCAAGTGTTCTTCAAGTGCGAGAACTTCCAACGCATGGGTGCGTTCAAGTTTCGCGGCGCGTTCAATGCGCTCGCGCGATTTTCGCCCGAGCAGCGCAAAGCCGGCGTGGTTGCGTTCTCATCGGGCAACCATGCCCAGGGAGTCGCCCTGTCCGCGAAAATTCTCGGCATTCCCGCGACGATCGTGATGCCGCATGATGCGCCCGCGACGAAAGTGGCGGCGACGAAGGGATACGGGGCGCAGGTGGTCGTGTACGACCGCTACACCGAGGATCGCGAAGCGATCGGCCGGCGTCTCGCGGACGAAAACAGCCTCACGCTGATTCCGCCCTACGATCACCCGGACATCCTGTCGGGACAGGGTACGGCCGCGAAGGAACTCTTCGAGGAGGTGGGCCCGCTCGACAACCTGTTCGTGCCGTTGGGCGGCGGTGGCCTGCTGTCGGGCAGCGCGCTATCGACCCGTGCCTTGGCGCCGCACTGTATCGTGTACGGCGTCGAGCCGGAGGCCGGCAACGACGGTCAGCGATCGTTCCGGAGCGGCGAAATCGTTCATATCGAGACGCCGAACACGATCGCGGACGGCGCGCAGACCCAGCATCTCGGAAACTACACGTTCGAGATCATCAAACGCGATGTGAATGACATCCTGACGGCGTCGGATGCCGATCTGGTGAACGCCATGAAGTTCTTCGCCGCCTACATGAAGATGATCGTGGAGCCGACCGGGTGCCTGGGGCTCGCGGCTGCCTTGAATGCGAAAGACGCGCTCAAGGGGAAACGCGTCGGCGTGCTGGTCAGCGGCGGCAACATCGACCTTGCGCGTTTCTGCGCGTTGGCGGCGCAGGCATGACGGCCACGGTGTTCGACACGCTGGTTGCCTTGCTCGAAGACGAAGCGGCCCGGTTCCGCGTCATCGCGCATCCCGCGGAGGGGCGGTCCGATCAGGTCGCCGCCGTGCGCGGCACGGCGCCGGGGCAGGGGGCGAAAGCGATGCTCTGCAGGAGCAGGGACGACGACGGCACGCTGGTCCTTGCGATCCTGCCGGGCGACAGGAAACTCGACTTCAAGCGGGTGGCCGCCGCCGCGGGGATCAAGAAGGCGACGCTTGCGTCGCCTGAAGAAGCGCAACGGGAGACGGGCTGCGTCATCGGCGCCATCCCGCCTTTCACGTTCTCGCCGGCCATCACGCTGATCGTCGACCCCGAACTGGTCGAACGTTTCGACGAGATCGCCTTCAATGCCGGTCGGCTCGACCGCTCGATGGTGCTCGATTCGGCCGACTACGTGCGGATCGCCAAACCACTCCTGCGATCGCTATGCGCCTAGGCAAGGTATCGGCCATCTCGTTCGATCTGGACGACACGCTCTGGTCCTTCAGGCTCGCGGTCGAGCGTGCGGAAATCGCCCTCCACGCCTGGCTGCTCGAGCACGCTCCGGGAACAGCTGCCGTGCTGCGAAGCGGGCGGACGCTTGGAACGCTTCGGGATCAACACGCGCGCTTGCATCCGGACCTGGCGGGCAACTACCGGGCTTTACGCCTGGGCTCGATCCGGCTCGTCCTGGAACTGGCGAACGAGGACGTCGCGCTTGCCGAGGACGCATACCGGATCTTCTATGCGGCGCGGCAGAAGGTCGAATTCCATGAGGACGTCCGGCCGGCGTTGACCTGGCTGGGCGCCCGATTCCCCCTCGCGGCGGTGACGAACGGCAATGCCGACTTGAAGCTGACCGGTTGCGACGAATTCTTCCGAATCCATTTGGCTGCCGATACCTTCGGTTGCGCGAAACCCGATCCCCGCATCTTTCTGGAAGCGGCCAGGCGGGCCGGCGTGCAGCCCGACACGGTGCTGCATGTCGGCGATGACTTTGACCTCGACGTTCTAGGCGCGCTGAATGCCGGCCTCCAGGCAGCCTGGATTGTTCGCGAAGGCGGGTCCGAGGCGAAAGCCGCACCCCGCCAGACCGCGCGTCCGTATTCGACGATCCGGAGCTTGTCGACGCTGTGTCGAGCCTTGAAGGGCCCTCTCTCGCCGCGCTGAACCCCGGAGGCTGAACGCAGCCGATCGATTGAGTGCGTGTGTCGAATGCGCCACATGCTCGACGTTCGACGGCGGCTACACCCGCAGCGTCAGCGTGCGAAACAGTGCAAGGTCCTCCTTGCGTGCGGATCGCGCATGCCGGCGGATCACCTGCAGCAGGCACTCGATGAAACAGCGCGCGGCGTCGCTCAACGTGCTGCTGCGGCGCATGACGATTCCGAGGTCGCGCGGCTCGAACGTCTCCTGCAACGGCACCGCGCGCATCCGTTCGCCGAACGGCGGCACGGCCGCGAGAATCGTCGGGCACCACGTGCACATGCCGGCCTGTTCGAGCATCGTCTGCAACATCGCGACCGACTGCGCGCGAACGATGCGCCGTTCGTCGATCCGCGCGCCGTGACGCGTGAACAGGTAGTCGACGAGCGCGGCCTGCCCGTCGGCCGCGAAATTCAGCACCCAGTCGTTGTCGAGCAAGTCATGGATCGACCGCGCGCGTTCGAGCGGATGGCCGGCGCGCACCATGACCGACGTCTCGTAGCGCAGCATCGGCTCGAAGGCGAATTCCTGCGTGCCGCCGGGCTGCACATGTCCGAGCGCGAAATCCATGCTGCCGTCGCGCAGGAGCGGCTGTGCGACGGCCATCAGCGCTTCGTAGAGTTCGAGGCGCACGTCGGGCATGCGTTCGCGAAACCGCAACACCGCCTCGGCAAGGAACGTCACCGTGAGCCACGGCGTGACGCCGATGCTCAGTCGGCCCTCGATGCGGCCGCGCATCCGTTCGAGATCGCTCTGCGCGTGTTCGAGTTGCTTCAACACGAGCTTCGCGTGCGTGAGCAGTGTCTTGCCATATTCGGTGAAGCCGATGCCTTCCGGCGCGCGCACGAGCAGCGGCAGGCGTTCGCTCGCTTCCAGCTCGCGCAGCGCCCGCGTGACGGCCGCCTGCGACAGCCCCAGTGCGCGTGCCGCACCGCGGATGCTGCCCGCCTCCGCGCTCGCGACGAGTGCCTGCAACTGATGCAGCTTCATGGTGCTCATGGCGTAATACCCGACAACCAAAGGTTGTCATCATAACGAAAGCGCGGCTGTTCGACGCGATTTTCGCTGCATACGATGCGGCCACGATCGGTCATGAGGGCGATCGGCGACCGAAGCGTGCAAAGGAGAATCGGGGTTGGACCAGAAACCTATCCTGCCGGAAATAGCGGCCATCGAGGCGGAGATGATTGCACTGCGCCACCGGCTCCACGCGCATCCGGAACTCGGCTTCGAGGAACACACGACGAGCGACCTCGTTGCCGGCTGCCTGACAACGTGGGGGTATCAGGTCACGCGCGGGCTCGGCGGCACGGGCGTGGTCGGCACGCTGACGCGCGGCCCCGGGAAGCGGCTCGGGTTGCGCGCCGACATGGACGCGCTGCCGATCCAGGAGACGACCGGGTTGCCGCATGCCAGCCGGCGCGATGGCGTGATGCACGCATGCGGCCACGACGGCCATACGGCGATGTTGCTTGCGGCCGCCTGCTGCCTTGCCGGACGCGCGCACTTCGACGGCACGTTGAACCTGATTTTCCAGCCGGCCGAAGAAGGGCTCGGCGGCGCGAAGCGGATGATCGACGACGGGCTGTTCGCGCGATTTCCGTGCGATGCGGTATTCGCGATGCACAACGTGCCCGGCCTGCCGGCCGGCGTGCTCGGTTTCTGCGACGGCCCGGCGATGGCATCGGCCGACGAGGTGCTCGTGCGCGTGATCGGACAAGGCGGGCACGGCGCCGCGCCGCACATGACGATCGATCCGGTGGTCGTGTGCGCGTCGATCGTGATGGCGTTGCAGACGGTCGTGTCGCGCAACGTGAATCCGCAGGACCTGGCAATCGTCTCGGCCGGCTCGATTCACGCGGGCACGGCTTCGAACGTGATTCCGCCGCATGCGGAACTCGCGCTCAGCGTGCGCGCACTGTCATCGGACGTGCGTGCGCTGCTCGAGCGGCGCATTCGCGCGATCGTGCACGGGCAGGCCGCGAGTTACGGCGCCACGGCCGAGATCGACTATCGACACGGCTATCCGGTGCTCGTCAATCACGCGGCGGAAACGGCGTTCGCGCGCGACGTGGCCCGTGAATGGGGAGGCGACGCGGCGTTGATTCCGCATTTGCGGCCCATCGCCGCGAGCGAGGATTTCGCGTTCATGCTCGACGTGTGCCCCGGCAGCTACCTGTCGATCGGCAACGGGGTCGGCAACGACGACGGCGCGACCGGATGCGGGCTGCACCACCCCGGCTACGACTTCAACGATACATGCCTCGCGACGGGCGCGAGCTACTGGGTCGCGCTGGCGGAGCGGTATCTCGCGTGATGCGGCACGCGCGAATAACCGGCGCCCGACGCGCCGGGCCATCTCGATTCACGATTCACGATTCACACGAGGAGACGGGCAATGAAGCAGTGGACGGCAGCACTCACGATCGTACTGGCGGCAGGAGCGGCCCACGCCGGTGACTGGACGGGCAAGGAGATCCGCCTCGGGGTCGATCCGACCTACCCGCCACTTGAATACAAGCTGCCCGACGGCACGTTGACGGGATTCGGGATCGACATCACGAACGCGTTGTGCGCGGAACTGCATGCCCGTTGCGTGTGGGTCGAGTCGAGCTTCGACGGGATGATCCCGGGGCTGCTCGCGCGCAAGTTCGACGTGATCGCGTCGTCGATGACGATCACGCCGAAGCGGATGCAGCAGATCGCCTTCACCAACCGCATCTCGAACGCGCCGGCCCGGCTGATCGCGCGCAAGGGCTCGCCGTTGCTGCCGACGGCCGATTCGCTGAAAGGCAAGCGCGTCGGCGTCGAGCAGGGTTCCGCGCAAGCCGATTACGCGATTGCGAACTGGCAGCCGGCCGGCGTACAGCTCGTGTCGTACCAGAACCAGGATCAGGTCTATGCCGATCTCATGTCGGGACGGCTCGACGCCGCGTTCCAGGCGTCGATCGCGGCCAGCGACGGCTTTCTGAAAAAGCCGCAGGGCAAGGACTATATGTTCGTCGGCGCGCCGATCGACGACGTGAAGTATTTCGGACAGGGAGACGGCCTCGGTCTGCGCAAGCAGGACAACGACCTGCGCGACGCGTTCAACCGCGCGCTGGCGACGATCCTGGCGAACGGCACGTATCAGAAGATCAATCGAAAGTACTTCGCCTTCGACATCTACGGCGCGAAGTAACCGTCTCGCTCCTGGCATGCACGCAGGCCCGACGATACAAATAAGGAAAGCGAATGAACTGGAGATCATTTCTCACCGCCATCCCGGCGCTGTGCGCCGCGCCCGCGTTCGCGCAGGGAAGCGTGACGCTCTACGGCCTCGTCGACGCCGGCATCGACTATACGAACAACGTCGGGGGCCGCGGCGCATGGCAGATGGCGAGCGGCTTCGCGCAGGGCAGCCGCTGGGGGCTGAAGGGGACCGAAGATCTCGGCGGCGGCTATAACGCCGTGTTCCAGATCGAAAATGGCTTCAACGTGAACACCGGCACGCTGGCACAGGGTGGGCGCATGTTCGGGCGGCAAGCGTATGTGGGGCTGGGCAGCGCGCGTTATGGCACGCTGACGCTCGGGCGGCAGTACGATTCGGTCGTCGATTATCTCGCACCGACGACCGCCAACGGCAGTTGGGGCGTCTATCCGTTCGCGCACCCGCTCGACAACGACAATACGGGAAACACGTTCCGCACAAACAATACGGTCAAGTACGCGAGCCCTGATTTTTCCGGCTTCTCGTTCGGCGGCACGTACAGTTTCAGCAACGACACCGGGTTCGCGACCAATCGCCAGTGGAGCGTCGGCGCGCAGTACGAGCAGGGCGGCTTGCTGGTCGGCGCGGCGTTCCTGAATGCGGACAATCCGGGCGCGACATCCGGCGGCGCAATCGCGGGCTCCGGTTCGGTCGGCGCCGATGCGAACTTCGTGTCGGCGCGGCTGAGAATCTTCGGCGCCGGCGTCAACTACACGGCCGGGCCCGCGACGATCGGGTTCGCGTACACGAACAGCAACGTCACGCGACCGACCGCGAACGTCGGCTACTTGTTCGGCGACGAGACGATCGAACCCGTCACGGGGCCGCTCGTGGGCGGCACGGTGACGTCGATCAAGTACCAGAACGTCGAGGTGAACGGCAAGTACCAGTTCACGCCGGCATTTTTCGTCGGCGCGCAGTACGTGTACACGATGGTGCGCTACGACGCGACGACAGGCACCGCGAAGCCGAAGATCCATTCGATCGGCTTGATGGCCGACTACAACTTATCGAAGCGCACGGATGTCTATCTGATGGGCGCCTACCAGCGGATTGCCGGCGACGCGACCGGCTCGTCGCTCGATCAGGCCTATATCCCCGGCGCGGCCGATCTGTCGTCGAATGCGAAGCAGGTGATGGTGCATGCGGGGATTCGGCACCGGTTCTGACGGTTGCCGGTTCTGACCGCAATGACGGCCGCCGGGCAAGCGGCCGCTTCAACTGCCGATGCCTACTATCCGGTCCTCGCCGCCGGACCGCGAAACCGGTCGATCCGGGAGTCGATGCTCATCGATCTCGATGCATGCCATCCATGTCGGATGATGCTGTCCAGATAGTTGCGTTAGCCACGTTAGCCGTTGCCGACGGCCGGCGTCAGAACCGGCAGACTTCGACCGAAAACGAGTTGACCCTTCAGCTTCCCGACAGACTCGGTCGATAACGCATTCCATCGCAGTAAAGCGCGATGTCAGCCAGCAGCAGGTGCCCACCGTTCACGCCCGACGAGTCGATATGACAGGACGCACAGTCACCGCGCGCGGGATCGTCGAACAGCCGCTTGCCGCGCAACGCTGCACGGTCGGTGCGACCTTGCCGTCGAGGGCGTAGTCGAACTTTCTCGTGGACGGGGATGTCCTCGTCCGAGGGCGGTCGAGCAGCGCGACGACTTCTGCCCGCATGCGCCACGGCCCGGGAAAATGGCCCCCGCATCGGGCGTACCTATCGCCCCCCCATTCGATAGGTGCGAAAACCCCCTTTCATCAAGAGCCCGCAGCAACCCGCCCCCTCCCGCCCCTCATCCCACCCTCAATTTCCCATTTGACTTCGTATCTTTCGATATATATCTTTCGATACATCTTCCGACACAATGGAGTTCTGCCATGCGTCACCGTCACCCTCATTCCCACGCACATCACGGCCGCCACGACGACGGCTGGGGCCGTCATCCGATGGCCGAACTGTTCTGGCAAGCGATCGGCCGCCATCGGGGCGGTGGCGGCGGCGGCCGGCGCGGCTTCGGCCCGTTCGGAGGAGGCGGTTTCGGCGGCGATGACGAAGGCCTGCCGCGCGGCCGCCAGTTCACGTCCGACGACCTGCAGCTGCTCCTTCTCGCCCTGCTCGCCGAGCAGCCGAGTCATGGCTACGAGCTGATCAAGGCGCTTGACACCCGTTCGAGCGGCTTCTATGCGCCCAGCCCCGGCATGGTGTACCCGGCGCTCACGTACCTGGAGGAAGTCGGCTACGTGACCGTGGAAGTCGAAGGCAACCGCAAGCGCTATGCGCTCGCCGACGCCGGCCGCGAGCACCTCGCCTCGCAGCGCGAGCAAGTCGAGCTGCTGTTCGCGAAGCTTACCCACTTCGGACTCAAGATGGAATTCATGCGGCGCGCATTCGCGGGCGAAGGCGCCGAGGCCGGCGACGACACGCGCGGCTGGCTGAAGGATTTCGTCGAGGCCCGCCTCGCGCTCAAGCGCGCGCTGCTGCACAAGGCCGGCGCAAGCGCGGACGAACAACGCCGCATCGCCGCCATCCTGCTGCGCGCCGCCACCGAGATCGAAAGCGGCTCCGCAGCCTGAGCAGTCCACCCAGCCGCACCCTGGAGAACCGATACATGCAAAACCAAGCCGAGCGCGCGGTGATCCGCGTCCGCCATCCGCTCAAGTTCCGCCTGCTGCACGTCAAGCTGATCACGCCCGTCACGCCGCATCTGTTGCGCGTCACGCTGACCGGCCCCGATCTCGACGATTTCGAATCGGCGTCGTTCGACGACCACGTCAAGGTGTTCTTCCCCGCACCGGGGCAGGACGCTCCGCACATGCCGACGCTCGGGCCCGACGGCCCCGTGTTTCCGGAGGGCCAGCCGAAGCCCGTCGCGCGCGACTTCACGCCGCGCCGCTACGATCGCGCCGCGCGCGAGCTGGATCTCGAGTTCGTGCTGCACCATCCCGGCCCCGCCTCCACCTGGGCGGCGCAGGCGCGCATCGGCCAGACGCTCGGCATCGGCGGCCCGCGCGGCTCGTTCGTCATCCCGAATGATTTCGACTGGCATCTGCTGATCGGCGACGACACCGCCTTGCCCGCGATCGCGCGCCGCCTGGAGGAATTGCCCGCGGGCACGCGCGTCGCGGCCGTGCTGGAAGTCGCGGATTTCTCGGCGCAGGTCGAATTCCGCAGCGCCGCCGAGCTGCATCTGATCTGGCGTCACCGCGACACGGAAGCCGCCGGCGGCGACAGCGCGCTGCTGCACGCGCTCCGCGATCTGCCGCTGCCGTCCGGCGACGGCTACGTGTGGGCGGCCGGCGAGGCCGCCGCGATGCGCGCCGTGCGCCAGCATCTGTGCGGCGAGCGCGGCGTCGACAAGAGCCGCATCCGCGCGGCCGCCTACTGGAAGCGCGGCGCGGCCGCGGTCCACGAAACGCTCGACGACTGATCCCGCGCAGGTTGCGCGGTTGCATCTACCCGGTGCATCGCCTATACCTGTTCAAACGCCGAAGCGCGCGCACTGCGCAGCCCCGGCGCGCAAACGGGCACGCCGTTCCGGTGTCGGGGAGGCCACCATGCAAGCGCTCAACCTGATCATTCAGCTGGCAAGCGGCGCGACGGGCGGCAACGTCGCGGGCGCGCTGGCCGAGAAGTATGGCCTCGGTCCGCTCGGCAACACGCTCGCGGGCCTCGTCGGCGGCGGCCTCGGCGGGGAACTCATCAAGTCGGCGCTGGGCGCCTCCGCCCAGGCGGCAGGCGGCTTCGATCTCGGCGCGCTGCTCGGCGACGTCGGCGCCGGCAGCGCGGGCGGCGCCTGCTTGACGATCGCCGCCGGCCTCGCGCGCGCCCGCTTCGCACGCCGGCTTCACTGAGCGCGCGCCGCCATGAACACGAACCCGCGTCGCGCGCCCTCCGCGGTTCTGCTGCGTCGTCTCAGGATCGCCGGCTACTGCGGCCTGGCCGCCATCGCGCTCGCGCTGTTCGTCGCGATGTGCGCGATCCTCGCCGACAGCGCGCTCGATCGGCAAACCGCGCGACCCGTGATGGACGACGGCACCGAACTGCATGGCGGCACGCCCGCCGCCGGATCGGCCGCCCCTGCTCAAGCGGGCCCGTCCAGCTGAGCGCGCCGCCGCACAGCGTCCTGCCTCAGCGCGCGCGCAGGCGGCCGAACAGCCGCGCGTGCAATGCCTCGCCGATCCGATCGCACAGCGCGGTCAGCCCGCGCCCGTAAAGGTGCACGGCCAGCGCGCCCGCGGTGCCCACCAGCACGCCGCCCACCATGTCGAGCGGCCAGTGCACGCCTGCATAGATGCGACCCCACGCCACCGCGAGCGCGACGCCGATCAGCGCCGCCCCGGCCGCGCGCGTCGTGCGCGCGAGCAGCAGGCCCGCCGTGATGCTCCACACGAAGGTCATGTGATTGCTCGGAAACGAGCCGTCCGGCGCATGCGGGATCAGCTGCGCGCCGACGCCCGCGACGAACGGCCGGGGCGAATACCAGAACGTCGAGATCACCTGCGCGAGCGCGAGCGCCGCGCATGCGGCGAGAGCCGCCTCGATCGCCTGACGACGCGTCGCGTGCTGCGCGCCGAGCGCCCAGGTCAGGGCCAGCAACAGCGGTACGACATAGACGAGCCACCGCGCACAGAACACGGCGAGATGAACGACGGCGGGATGGGGGGTGGAACCGGCGTTGAGCGCGGTGAAGACGATGAGATTGAAATTCTGCATGGAATCGAAACGGGGGACAAAGCGCACGAACCGAATCAATCGATGCGCGCGATGATGCCGGACGCGTACACCGGAAGAGACGCCGGAATCCGGTGCGCCACGAATTGAAAGAAAGCGCCGGATTATAACGACGCCGGGGTTTGAACACGTGTGCAGCGCAGAAGTTCAACCGTCCTTATCGAGGCCGACCCACCCCATCGACGCCCGATATCCCGTAAGCTCTCACCTTGCATCCCGGAAATGCTCACCTTCTGAAAGCCTGATGTACGGCGAGCAGCGCCACCATGCAAGCTTAGGCAAGAATCCATCAGACTTGTCTCAAGATTATCAATACTCGTTCGCTCGATATCTCGAAAGACGCAATAATCTTTTCCATTTGCGGCATCGCACAATCGATACACAGAAGCATACGATATCGACACCTCTCATCCACGAAGCGATCAACAAGGAGTCCGCATGAATCCCAGCCAGGTCCGGTCGAAAGCATTTGCGATGCCTCTTACCAGCCCAGCATTCCCGATGGGCCCTTATCGCTTCGTCAATCGGGAGTTCCTGATCATCACGTATCGCACCGACATGGACCGGCTGCGCGAGATCGTTCCGGAGCCGCTGAAGGTGGTCGAGCCGCTCGTGCATTACGAATTCATCCGCATGCCGGATTCGACCGGCTTCGGCGACTACACCGAGAGCGGCCAGGTGATCCCGGTCGAATTCAACGGTCAGCCCGGCGGCTACACGCTCGCGATGTACCTGAACGATCACCCGCCGATCGCGGGCGGCCGCGAGCTGTGGGGCTTCCCGAAGAAGCTCGCGCAACCGACGCTCGAAACCCACATCGACACGCTGATCGGCACGCTCAACTATGGCCCGGTGCGGGTTGCGACCGGCACGATGGGCTACAAGCACCGCGAGCTGGACAACGCCGAGCAGACGAAGCGCCTCGCCGGCGCGAATTTCCTGCTGAAGATCATCCCCCACGTCGACGGCTCGGCGCGGGTATGCGAACTCGTGCGCTACTACCTGCAGGACATCAAGATGAAGGGCGCCTGGACCGGCCCGGCATCGCTGCAACTCGCGCCGCATGCGCTCGCGCCGGTCGCGGAGCTGCCGGTGCTCGAAATCGTCGAGGCCCGGCACCTGATCGCCGACCTGACGCTCGACCTCGGCGAAGTCGTCTACGATTACCTCGCGCAGTGACGCACGCGTTTTCTTCCTTTCACTTCTTACTGGGAATTCGATCATGAGCAATCTGAATGGCAAAACGGCGGTCGTGACGGGCGCGGCGAGCGGGATCGGCAAGGAGATCGCGCTGGAACTGGCGAAGGCGGGCGCGGCGGTGGCGATCGCGGACCTGAACCAGGACGGCGCGAACGCGGTGGCGGAACAGATCAAGCAGGCGGGCGGCAAGGCGATCGGCGTCGCGATGGACGTGACCAGCGAGGAAGCGGTCAACAGCGGGATCGACAAGGTGGCGGCGGCCTTCGGCACGATCGACATCCTGGTGTCGAACGCGGGCATCCAGATCGTGAATCCGATCGAGAACTATGCGTTCTCGGACTGGAAGAAGATGCAGGCGATCCACGTCGACGGCGCGTTCCTGACGACCAAGGCGGCGCTCAAGTACATGTACAAGGACGATCGCGGCGGCGTGGTGATCTACATGGGCTCGGTGCACTCGCACGAGGCGTCGCCGCTGAAGTCGGCCTATGTGACGGCGAAGCACGGCTTGCTGGGCCTCGCGCGCGTGCTGGCCAAGGAAGGCGCGAAGCACAACGTGCGCTCGCACGTGGTGTGTCCGGGCTTCGTGCGCACGCCGCTCGTCGACAAGCAGATTCCGGAGCAGGCGAAGGAACTCGGCATCAGCGAAGACGACGTGATCAAGAAGGTGATGCTCGGCAACACGGTGGACGGCGTGTTCACCACGGTCGAGGACGTCGCGCAGACGGTGCTGTTCCTGTCCGCGTTCCCGAGCGCCGCGCTGACCGGCCAGTCGTTCATCGTCAGTCACGGATGGTTCATGCAATGAAGCCGCACGCCAGAACCGAAAAGCAGGCGGTCGATCCAGCCGACCTGCACGAGACCAGCATCACGCCGCCTCACGTGTTGCCGTACGAGACGATCGCGCTCGTGCTGCAAGGCGGCGGCGCGCTCGGTGCCTACCAGGCGGGGGTGTTCGAGGGCCTGCATGAAGCAGGCGTTCCGCTCAACTGGATCGCCGGCATCTCGATCGGCGCGCTCAACACCGCGCTGATCGCCGGCAATCCGCCGGAACGGCGCGTTGAGCGCCTGCGCGAATTCTGGGAAACGATCTGCCAGCCCGCGTTCTTCCCCGCGCTGCCGGCCGCGTTCGAGTTCGCGCTGTTCAACAGTCACGATTCGGTGCGCACCTTCTTCACGGCGAGCCAGGCGGCCAGCGCGGTGATGCAGGGCCAGCGCGGCTTCTTCGTGCCGCGCTTCCCGCCGCCGCTCCCGGGCGCCACCCAACCGCCCGGGAAGGTCAGCTACTACGACACCTCCGCGCTGCGCGCGACGCTGCTCAAGCTGTGTGATTTCGACCGCATCAACTCGGGCGAAACGCGGGTGTCGGTAGGCGCCGTGAACGTCGGCACCGGCAACTTCATCTACTTCGACAACACGAAGACGACCCTGCGGCCCGAGCATTTCATGGCCTCGGGCGCGCTGCCGCCCGCGTTCCCGCCGGTGGAGATCGACGGCGAGTTCTACTGGGACGGCGGCATCGTCTCGAACACGCCGCTCATGGAAGTGCTGCGCGCGTCGCCGCGACGTGACACGCTCGCGTTCCAGGTCGACCTGTGGAGCGCGCGCGGGCCGCTGCCGGAATCGATGAACGACGTCACCGAACGCACCAAGGACGTCCAGTACTCGAGCCGCACGCGCTTCGTCACCGACACCCTGCAACGCGAACAGCGCTTTCGCAACGTGCTGCGCCGCGTGCTCGACCAGGTGCCGGAAGCGCAGCGCAAGAGCGATCCGTGGTGCCAGCAGGCCGAGGTGCTGTCATGCAGCAAGCGCTACAACGTGCAGCACCTGATTTATGAGCAGAAGGCCTACGAGCAGCACTACAAGGACTACCAGTTCGGCTTGTCCACGATGCGCGACCACTGGAGCGCCGGGCTCACCGACATCCGGCGCACGCTGTCGGTCAAGGACGGGCTCGCGCTGCCCGACAACGACGCGGGCTTCGTCACGCACGATATCCACCGCATGCGCTGAGCGCGCCGCATCAAGCCGGTGCGCACCCGCGCGCCGGTTGTTTCCGACGTCTCATTCCCCGCCCTCGCATCGCCATGCCGATCCTCATCGTCTTCATCGTGCTCGCCGCCCTCGTCTGGGGCGCCGTCTATGCCTTCCAGTCGATCGCCGCGCACTTCGGCGAGCCGATCGCGATCGGTGCGGCCGTCATCGCGGCGGCGGCGCTCGTCGCGCTGGTGTCGTGGTGGCTGCGCCGGCGGCGCGACATCGCGCCCAATACGAAGCAGGACGGCTGGACCCATGAATTCCGGCACGCCGGGGCCACGCTGCGGCTGTCGGCGACCAAGGGCCTGCTGTCGCTGTCGCAGGACGGCAAGGAAGGGCTCTACACGCTGACCGAGCTGACCGGCTGCGCGGCCGAAGCCGCCAACGACGCGTGGTGCCTGATCGTCAAGGTGCGCGACCCGCAACGCGCCGCGTGGACGCTGCCGATGCGCAGCAAGCGCGATGCGCAGCGCTGGGCGCGCGTGCTGTCGCTCGCGCAGACCCAGCGCCTGTGAAAGGCGCGCCGCAGCCGCCCCCGGCGCGCGGCGCGCACCGGCCCGCCTGGGGAACAGCCCCCTTCTTGTGCCCGATGTAATGACCGAAAGAAAGCACCGGCCAGAAAGAGCGGTCGCGCCCTCGTCACGTCGCCCTCGTCACGTCGCCCTCGCTGTCGTCCCTTCAGCGTGACAGTGCCCTTCGCCTAACGTACGATAGTCCGGAACGTGCCCTCATCGCAGATACTCACGACAGCCTGCATCGATGAATCGTCATCCGGACTTGGAACTGCCCCAAGTGACACTATGCGCAGCCGACTCGGTCCATCCGGCGCTCGCCGCCCGCGCGCTGGACATCTCGGCTGCGCAATGCGCGTTCGCCGACGCGATCCTGTTCAGCCACGAAGCCGTGCCGAGCAGCGCACGCACGGTACTGATTCCCCGCCTGCAGTCGGGGGCGGAATATTCTGCTTTCATGGTCAAGGATCTCGCGAGTCATGTGACCACGCCTTGGGTGCTGGTCGTTCAGTGGGACGGCTATGTGGTGAACGCGGCCGCATGGAGCCATGCGTTCCTCACGTACGACTACATCGGGGCATGCTGGCCGTTCCACCAGGACGGCATGAATGTGGGCAACGGCGGATTTTCCTTGCGCTCGGCGAAATTACTGCAGGCGCTTGCCGATCCGCGAGTTGAGCTTATTCCCGGCATGAACGAGGATGATTTGATCTGCCGGGCATACCGGCCGTTCCTGGAGACCGAGTATGGCATTCGATTTGCGCCTGCAGAGGTCGCGGCCCGCTTTTCCTATGAACATACCCGGCCCACAGCGCCGACATTCGGCTTTCATGCCGCGTACAACATGTGGCGACACGTCGACGACGAGGCGTTGATGGACATCGTCCGCACGCTGAACGAGCGGACCTTCACATCGACCATGGTCATGCAGTTGCTGATGGTCTACTGCGAGCTGCGGAAATTCCCCTGCGTGAAGACAATGTACGAACGCTATCGTCGTCTCTGGAGCCCGCAACAGCTCAAGCAAAACATGGTGAATATGGGCCTCCCCGGCGACGTCGCCTTGACGTATATCGACATCTGCGAAAAGACAGCGAACATATCTGGCGACAGCGCTCGTCTTGAGTAACAGCGCGCGTCGAACCGAAGCCGGGGGCCGCACGCCGTGCAGGCAAGTCGCACGGCTCGTGCGGCCCCAGCGCCTGTGACGCACGCGGCGGCGGCCGACTACCCGCCGCGCGTGCCGGCTTCTCGCTTCGGGAACAACACGCCCTCCCGTACCCGATTGCCCGGCGCGACGCCCTCGCCCCAGCGCGCCTCCCAACGCGGCGGCGCCGCCAGTCCCAGCCATTCGCACAGCGTGGTCATCTTGCCCGGCATCACCGGATGCAGCAGGCCCGCGACGCGCCCCAGCCCTTCGACCACCAAGTACAGCACCGTATCGAGCCGCGCGGATGCGTCGGCGTCCGCCTGCCTCGCCAGCACCCACGGCGCGCGATGCGCGACATAGGCATTGAGTTCCTGCACGAGCGCCATGACCTGCTCGACCGCGCGCCCGAGCCGCATGTCGTCGACGAGCGCGAGCACATGCGCGGGCAGTGCGTCGGCGCGCGCGATCAGCGCCGCCTCCTCCGCATCGTAGCCATGCGGCGCGGGCACCCGGCCGCCGCGATACTTCGCCACCATCGACAGCGTGCGCGAGACGAGATTGCCGAGATCGTCGGCCAACTCCCCGCTCAGGCGCCGCGCGAGGACCGCATGGCTGATGATCCCGTCGAAGCCGAAGCTCACCTCGCGGACCAGCGTGTAGCGCAACGCATCGACGCCGTAGGTGTCCGCCGCTTCGAGCGGATCGACGCCGTTGCCGAGCGACTTGCTCATCTTGCGGCCGTCCGCGCCGAGCAGATGGCCCGACACATGCAGGCGCCGATAGGGCGCGATGCCGAGCGCGTGCAGCATGCTCAGCCAGAACAGCGTGTGCGTGCGCAGGATGTCCTTGCCGATCACATGCCGCACGGTCGGCCAGTACGCGGCGAAATCGGGATGGTCCGGATAGCCGAGCGACGACACGTAGCTGAGCAGCGCATCGAACCAGACGTAGGTCACATGCCCGGCGTCCCACGGAATCGGAATCCCCCACGCGAGACGCTCGACGGGTCGCGAGATGCTCAGATCGCCGATCGGCTCCGCCAGCAGCTTCAGCACTTCGTTGCGGTACTGCGCGGGCTGGATCAGGTCCGGCTCGTCGCGCAGCAGCGCGCGCATCCAGTCGCGATGCCGCTCCATCCGGAAGAAATAGTTGGGCTCGCGCCGCGGCACGGGCGGCTCCTTGTCCTCGGGCAGCTTGCCGTCCACCAGTTCCTTGTCGGTGACGAAACGCTCCTGGCCGACCGAATAGAGGCCTTCATACTCCGCCAGATAGATGTCGCCGGCCTCGTGCAGCCGCGCGAGGCACGCGGACACCACCTCGGCGTGCGCGGGCGCGGTGGTGCGGACGAACCGGTCCGGCTCGACGGCCAGCCGCCGCCATGCGTCCTCGAACGAACGCGCGTGACGCTCGGCGAACGCACGCGGCATCTCGTTCGCCTGCTGCGCGGCGCGCGCGATCTTCTCGCCGTGCTCGTCGGCGCCCGTGAGCGAGATCACCGCGTGCCCGGCCGCGCGCAGGTAGCGGGCCATGATGTCGGCGTGCACGCTCGCATAGGCATGGCCGAGATGGGGCCGGTCGTTGACGTAGTAAATCGGCGTGGTGATGTATCGAACCGTCATGGCCTCTCCGGAAATGAAAAAGGGACGCCCGCGGCGTCCCTTTTTTACAAGCAAAAAGCCCTCAGCGCCCGGGTGGATAACCTGCCAGGGGCATACGCATCGAACGGAAGAAGACTTGAGTGGCTTGCATGAATGAGTGGATTGAATCAGGTGGCGAACCGGCGGCCGTGACCGCGTGCGATTCATCGTGACAGGTAACGCAGCGCGTGTCCAGCGGCGAGGTGTGTGAAGCGGTAGCCCGGCGACCGGATCCCGGCGCATCGGCGACACGCTCCCGACAAATCTCACCCTTCATGGCAGCCGCACCGCCAACGTGAGCGTTGCGCACGCAATCGACTCACCGTCGTGCCTCGCGAACGAACGGCATGCATGTGCCGCGTCCGGGAAAAAGGACGGACGCCTATCCGTTAGAACGTCGCGCGTCCTTCCAGGAAAAACACGCACGCGCCTTCCAGCTCGATCCGTTCGCCGAGCAGCCGGCAACGTATCTCGCCGCCGCGCGCCGACGCCTGATAGGCGCGGAATGCCGTCTTGCCGAACCGCGCCGCCCAGTACGGCGCGAGCATGCAGTGCACGCTGCCCGTCACCGGATCTTCCGGCACGCCCTTCGCCGGCGCAAAGTAACGGCTCACGAAATCGTAGCCCGCATCGCCTTCGGCCGTGACGATCACGCCGCTGCGGTCGAGCGCGGCCAGTGCGCTCATGTGCGGCGTCAGCTCGCGCACCGCCCGGGCATCCGGCAGGCGAGCGAGATAGCTGAACGCGTTGACGCATACCTCGACCGGCTCGACACCCAACGCAGCGACGAGCCCGGGCGGCGACGCGCAGACCTGCGCGTCGCGAACCGGGAAGTTCATGACGTAGGCGTCTCCGCGCCGCTCGACCGTCAACGGCCCGCTCCGCGAATGGAACACGACGCGCGTGCGTCCCGGCTCGACGCGCTCCATCACGACGGCCGCGCTCGCGAGCGTCGCGTGTCCGCACAGCGGCACTTCGACCGCCGGCGTAAACCAGCGCAACCGGTAGTCGCCGCCTTCCGGCACGACGAATGCGGTCTCCGCGAGATTGTTCTCGGCGGCGAGCGCCTGCATCGTCGCGTCGTCCGGAAAGCGTTCCAGCAGCATCACGGCGGCGGGATTGCCGGCGAAACGCCGGCTCGCGAAAGCATCGACCTGATAGATCGGTACGCCGGCCGACGGCGCGCGCAGGTGTTCGAAAGCCATGCCCGGACTCAGTGTCGAGGAAAGGGACGCAAGCAGGACGCCGCGCGACGGCTCAAGGCAAACCGTTACTGCAGTATTCGGCGAAACCGGGCCGCTCGGCAAGGCTGTCGAAATACGCGGAGACCGCCGGCAGGTCCGGCTTGTCGAACGGCGTGCCGAACCAGCGATTCACCGACAGCCCGATCGAAATATCGGCCAAGGTGAACGCGCCGCCCGCGACGAACGCACCGGTCGCCTCGAGCTGCGCATCGAGAAGCTCCATGCGACGCGTCCAGTTCACGCACGAGGCGCGGATCTGCTCGGGATCCTGGTGTGTCGGCTGCTTGCGGATCAGGCCGAGAAACGCATAGCTCCATGCAGGATTCAGCACGGTCGCCTGCCAGTCGAGCCACTGGTCGACGCGCGCCCGCGCATGCGGCTCGACCGGATACAGGTGCTCGCCGCCATAGACGGTAACCAGATAGCGAACGATCGCATGCGATTCCCACAGCACGAAATCGTCGTCCTGGATCACGGGCACGAGCCCGTTCGGATTCAGTTCGAGGAACTCAGGCGTCTGCGTGGGCCGAAAGCCCGCGCCCCAGTCTTCGTGTTCGAACGCGAGTTGCAATTCGGCGCAGGTCCACAGCACTTTGCGGACGTTGATGGACGGCGCCTTACCGAGAATCTTCAGCATGTCGGCTCACCCGTTGGAAGAGGAGCGATCGATTCTAGAGGACGTGCACAGGCCCGTATAGAGACAGTTCGGGACGCGCGGGCCGGTGCACTTCGACGCGGCGCGCGGCTCCGCGCACAGCTCCCGAAAACACTCACCTTTCGAGCGATCGCGGTTGAATTCGCCGAGGGTTCGCGCGCCGTCCGTGGACCCAGGAATACGTTTGCGCCTTGCGCCTCTTGCGCCTCTTGCGCCTCTTGCGCCTCTTGCGCCTCTTGCGCCTCTTGCGCCTCTTGCGCCTCTTGCGCCTCTTGCGC
>NZ_JBXAPG010000018.1:37319-58187 GCF_058803765.1 Burkholderia sp. GW821-FHT14F03 | reverse complement strand
CGCGTCTCGTGACGCATGACGCCCGGCATGGCCGCTAACGCGCCGGCTCCGCGTCGTTCCAGTGCGCAAACGCATCCGCGAGGAAATCGACGCACACGCGCACCTTCGCCGACGACGCGAGCCGCGCCGGATACACGGCCCAGATAGGCGCGGGCTGGCTCGCGTCGGGCAGCACGCGCTGCAGCGCACCGCTCGCGAGCAACGGCGCCGCCTCCCACATCGAACGCAGCACGATGCCGCGCCCGGCCAGCGCCCACTGCACGGCGACCTCGCCATGATTGGTCGACAGCGCGCCGCCCACCTTCACGCTCACGGTCTCGCCGCGCATCGTCAGGCGCCACACGCCGAACGGGTGGTCGCGCTCCTTGATCGCGAGACACTGGTGCGCGGCAAGATCCGCGAGCTGGCGCGGCGTGCCGTGCCGCGCGAGATAGTCGGGCGACGCGCACAGCACCCGCTGATTGGCGGCGAGCCGCTTCGCGATCAGGTGTTCGGCGATCTCGTCGCCGATCCGGATATCGAGATCAAAACCTTCGCCTGCGACGTCGACGAGCCGGTCGAACAGATCGAGCCGGACATTCAATTGCGGATAGCGCGCGCTGAAATCGAGCAGCGCGGGCGCGACCACGAGCCGCCCGAACCCGAAGCTGCTGGAGATGCGCAGCGTGCCGCGCGGCACGCTGCGGGTGGTCGACACATCCTCGACGAGATGATCGACGTCGTCGAGGATCTTGTCCGCCCACGCATAGACCCGCTCGCCCGCGTCGGTCACCGCGACGCGGCGCGTCGAGCGATGCAGCAGCCGCGTGCCGAGCTGCGTTTCGAGCAGGGCGATGCGCTTGCTCACGTACGCGGGCGACACGCCCAGTTGCTCGGCGGCCGCGCTGAAGCTGGCGAGTCGCACCACCACGCTGAACACGCGCAGGTCGTCGAGATTCGGGGCTTTGTTCACGATGTGTGAAAAGTCGATTAACCGGATGGCCGATTCTAATCCCGCTGGAAATAAATAAAATGCCAGCATGCGTGCCCGGCCCGGGTCGGCGGCGCGCGTTCCATTCCGCATCCACAGGAGAAACGCATGAACGCGCACGCGTACAAGATCGCCGTCATCCCCGGCGACGGCATCGGCCGGGAAGTGATGCCCGAGGGACTGCGCGTGCTCGACGCGATCACGCAGCGCTTCGGGCTGCGCTTCGATCTCACGCCGATCGAATGGGCCAGCTGCGACTACTACACGCAACACGGCCAGATGATGCCCGCCGACTGGAAGCCGCAGCTCGCGCACCAGGACGCAATCCTGTTCGGTGCGGTCGGCTGGCCCGCGACGGTGCCCGACCACGTGTCGCTGTGGGGCTCGCTGATCCGTTTCCGCCGCGAGTTCGACCAGTACATCAACCTGCGCCCCGCGCGCCTGTTCGATGGCGTGCCGTGCCCGCTCGCGGGCCGGCGCGCGGGCGACATCGATTTCATGATCGTGCGCGAGAACACCGAGGGCGAATACTCGGCGGTGGGCGGCGCGATGTTCGAGGGCACCGAGCGCGAATTCGTGGTCCAGCAATCGGTATTCACGCGACACGGCACCGAGCGCGTCATGAAGTTCGCCTTCGAGCTGGCACGGCGCCGCGCGAAACGCCTGACGGTCGCGACGAAGAGCAACGGCATCGCGATCAGCATGCCGTGGTGGGACGCGCGCGCCGCGGAGATGGCCGCGCACTTCCCCGACGTCGCCTGGGACAAGCAGCACATCGACATCCTGTGCGCGCGCTTCGTGATGCAGCCCGACCGTTTCGACGTGGTGGTCGCCTCGAACCTGTTCGGCGACATCCTGTCCGACCTCGGCCCGGCCTGCACCGGCACGATCGGCATCGCGCCGTCCGCCAACCTGAATCCGGAGCGACGCTTTCCGTCGCTGTTCGAGCCGGTGCACGGCTCCGCGCCGGACATCGCGGGGCGCGGCATCGCGAACCCGGTCGCGATGATCTGGTCGGTCGCGCTGATGCTCGACTTCCTCGGTCACGGCGCCGGCCCCGCGCGCGACGCGCATGACGCGATCCTCGGCGCGATCGAAGCGGTGCTGCGCGACGGACCGCACCCCGGCGACCTGGGCGGGCACGCCACCACGCGCGAAGTCGGCGACGCGATCGTCGCGCGGCTGCTGGCCTGAGCGGCCCGCGCCGCCCATTTTCATCGGCTCCCGAAAAATCTCACCATGACCTCACCGGCTCCCGAAAACCCTCACTATTCGATCGAGGTCGCCTTTCCGGACCTCGAACCGCATCGATCCGGCAACACCGGCGTCGATTATGTCCATCGCTTCGAGTCGGGTGCGCCGGGGCCGTCGGTGCTCGTCAATGCGCTCACGCACGGCAACGAAGTGTGCGGCGCGCTCGTCGTCGATGCGCTGCTGACGCGGCGCGTGCGTCCGCGTCGCGGCACGCTGATGCTGTCGTTCGCGAACGTCGCCGCCTATCGCCGCTTCGATCCGCGCAGTCCGGACGCCTCGCGTTTCGTCGACCAGGATTTCAATCGGGTGTGGACGCCCGCGCTGCTCGACGACCTGTCGCGCGACTCGGTCGAACTCGCGCGCGCCCGCGCGCTGCGGCCGTTCGTCGACGCGGCCGACCTGCTGCTCGACTTGCACTCGATGCACGAACGCAGCGCGCCGCTCGGGCTCGCCGGGCCGCTCGACAAGGGCGTCGAGCTGGCGCTGCGGGTCGGCGCGCCCGCCACCGTGATCCGCGACGCGGGCCATCCCGAGGGCACGCGCATGCGCGACTACGGCGCGTTCGGCGATCCCGCCAGCCCGCGCAACGCGCTCCTCGTCGAATGCGGCCAACACTGGGAAGCGCAAGCCGTCGCGGTTGCGCGCGACGCCACCGCGCGCTTTCTCGTCGCCGCCGGCACGCTCGCGCGCGACGACCTGCAACCGGACTGGTTCCTGCCGCCCGCGCCGACGCTGCGCATCGTCCAGGTGACCGAACCCATCGTCGCGCGCAGCACCGATTTCCGTTTCGCCGGCCCGTACACCGGCCTCGAGCATTTCGCCGAGGCGGGCGCGCTCATCGGCTGGTCGGATGGCGAGCCGGTGCGCACGCCCTACCCGGACTGCGTGCTCGTCATGCCGTCGCTGCGCCAGTTGCGGCCCGGCGTCACGGTCGTCCGGCTCGGCCGGCTCGAACGTGAGCGCGCGCCGAGCGCCTGACTCACCTTCACAGGCCCAGTTCGGACAGGCCCGGATGATCGTCGGGCCGCCGCCCGAGCGGCCAATGGAACAGGCGCTCGGATTCGCGGATCGGCAGGTCGTTGATGGATGCATGACGATGCGCCATCAGGCCGTTCGCATCGAACGCCCAGTTCTCGTTGCCGTAGGAGCGGAACCAGTTGCCTGCGTCGTCGCGCCATTCGTACGCGAAGCGCACCGCGATCCGGTTCTCCGTCACCGCCCACAGTTCCTTGATGAGCCGGTAGTCCAGCTCGCGCGTCCACTTGCGACGCAGCAGCGCGACGATTTCCGCGCGCCCCGTCACGAACTCCGCGCGGTTGCGCCACGTGCTGTCCGGCGTATAGGCGAGCGACACGCGCTCGGGATCGCGGGTATTCCAGCCGTCTTCGGCCGCGCGCACTTTCTGGATCGCGGTGTCGTGCGTGAACGGCGGCACGGGGGGACGGATTTCAGCAGACTCGGACATCATGTTCTCCAGTTGAAGGGACGAGACAATCCATCGGCCGGCCTGACGCAGGCCGACCGATCAGGAAAACTAATTCTTTGCTTCGGTACGAAGCGGACCCGGTTCGGCCCGCCCTGGCTCAGCGCATCTCGGACGCCACCGCGTCGAGCAGCCGCTCCGCCGCCGCGCGCGCGTCGTGCGCCGCCGACGCATCGCCGCTGACGAGCGCGACGCCAATCGCGCCGTCGATCAGCACCAGCCACTGACGCGCGAGCGGTTCGGCCTGCCGGCGCGCGATGCCGCCCGCCGCCGCGAGCGCATCGAACTGCTCGTGCACGAACGCAAGCAGACGGGCCTTGTGCATGCGTGCGACCAATCGAATCGGATCGTCGGGCTCGGCGATTTCCCCTGACGCGTTCAGGAATGCGCAGCCGTGGAAATCCGCCTGCACGAACCACTCGCGCAGCACGTCGAACACGCCGAGCAGACGGGCGCGCGGCGTCTTGCCGCGCTTGAGCGTCGCTGCGGCGAACCAGGTCATCCAGCGCACATCGCGCCGTTCGAGCGCGGCGGCGACCAACGCTTCCTTCGAAGCGAAATGCGTGTAGAAGCTCTTGCGCGCGGCGCCGGACAGCTTGACGATCGCATCGACACCCGTCGCGTGGATGCCGCCTGCATAGATCAGCGTTTCGGCGGCATCGAGCAGCCGTTCGCGCGCACCGGAGGAAGAGGACGACGTGTCGTCGGTCGAGATCGTGGGTTCCATGCCCATAAGGTAGAACGATCATTCTCCCTTGTCAATCACCTTGTCAGCGCACGGGTTTCCCCGCGCCGTCGCGAAATAACGCGCGACCCGCGCGCCGCCTCGCCAAACGCTGCGCGGCCGGCAATTTTTTACGACATTTTTTCTTGAAGCGAACCGCCGCCCCTCCCTACACTTCGGGCAACCGATGAGGGATGGGGGATGTCATGCAAAAGCAACGAACGACAGCGAGCCAACCCGCGCACTTCGCCTGCGCGAAGCAGGTCGACGGGCGAGTCGTGCTGCGCCGGTTCGATCCGGTCCAGGACAGTTATGAAACGCTGACCGCGCTGCTGCACCGCGCGTTCGCGCGCCTCGGCCAGATGGGGCTCAACTGTCCATGCGTCGACCAGCCGCCCGCCGTCACGCGCCAGCGCGCGCTGGCCGGCGACTGTTTCGTCGCGGTCTGCAAGGGCCATCTGGTCGCGACCATGACGCTCTACGGACGCGATCCGGAATCGGCCTGCGACCTGTACCGCCGCGCCAATGTCGCGAGCGTGCGCCAACTCGGCGTCGATCCGATCTGGCAGGGGCGGGGCATCGGCCAATCGATGCTCGCGTTCGCCGGCCACTGGGCCGCGACGCGCGGCTATACGCGCCTCGCGCTCGATACGCCGCAGCCGGCCGCGCACCTGATCGACTTCTACACGCGGCAGGACTTTCGCCTCGTCGACGTGATCCACTTCGCCGGCAAGGGCTACGACAGCGCGATCCTCAGCAAGCCCGCGATGGCCGCGCCGTCGCTCGCCGCCTGGTCGCGCCAGCTCACGCTGGCCCACACACCCTACAGCCGCGCCGCATGAAACCCGAAGACCGCCGCCGCCCCCCTTCGCCCGATACCGATCCGCACCAGGCCCGCATGCAGGCGGCGCTGCGCCTGCGCGGCATCGCCAGGATCGTGCTCGTCACGCTCGGCATGGGCCAGTTGCTGACCCTCGCGTTCCGCTACTGCGCGGGCCTCGGCGACCACGGGGCCGACGAGGGCGCGGCGCTGCTGTTCAACTTCGTCAGCTGCGCGCTCGTCAGCTACTGGCTGCAGGCCGACGCGCGGCGCGCATACCGTGAGGCGAAGGCGAACGACCAGCTCGGCGCGCCGTGCGCGCGCCATCGCGCACCGCTCGTCGACGCCGCCTGCCCGAAGCGCTGGCTCGTGATCCTGCACCTCGAACTGAATCCGCACCTCCTCGACGCGTGACGCGCGCGGCGCGCCAGATTTGACGGTGTGTTTACGCGAACGGCCCGATTTTTTCCCGCGAAATGACTTCCGATGCGCTGCAATGGAAATGTCATCCTCCGGCCTGAACCCGGGGGCAAGCCAACAGGGGAATGTCATCGATGGGGTTCAACGCAGTCCTGCAACTGGGATGTTTCGTCGTCGTGCTGACGCTGCTCGTCAAGCCGCTCGGGCTTTACATGGCGCGCATCGCGGAAGGCGATCCGCCCGGGCCGCTCCGAACAGGCCGCGTGGTCGAACGCTGGATCTACCGCGCGGCGGGCGTCGACCCCGACCAGGGCGCGAGTTGGAAGCAGTATGCGGTCGTCGTGCTGTCGTTCAACCTGCTGGGCGCACTCGTGTTGTACGCGCTGCAGCGCCTGCAAGGGGCGCTGCCGCTCAATCCCCAGGCCCTCGCGGCCGTCTCCGCCGATACGGCGTTCAACACCGCGGTCAGCTTCGCCAGCAACACCAGTTGGCAGGGCTACGCGGGCGAAACCACCCTCAGCTACCTGAGCCAGATGCTCGGCATCGCCGTGCAGAGCTTCCTGTCCGCGGCCACCGGCATCGCCGTGCTGTTCGCGCTGATCCGCGCATTCGCGCAGCGCGGCGCGCGCACCGTCGGCAACCCGTGGGCCGACCTGACGCGCGCGACGCTCTACATCCTCGTGCCGCTGTCCGCGCTGTTCGCGGCTGCGTTCATCTCGCAGGGCACGCTGCAGAACTTCGCCGACTATCGCACCGTCTCGACCGTCCAGGCCGTCAGCTGGCAAACGCCCCGGCTCGACGCGCACGGCGCGCCGCTGCGCGACGCCGCCGGCCGGCCGCTCGTGCAGACCGACACGCGGCGCACGCAGGTCCTGCCGATGGGGCCCGTCGCGTCGCAGGAATCGATCAAGGTGCTGAGCGGCGACGGCGGCGGTTTCTTCAACGCGAACTCGGCGCATCCGTACGAGAACCCGACGCCGCTGTCCGACTTCCTGCAGATGATCGCGCTCGTGCTGATCCCGGCCGGGCTCTGCTACACCTTCGGCGAAATGGTCGACGACCGTCGACAAGGCTGGGCGATCTACGCGGCGATGCTCGCGATCCTCGTCGTGCTGGCCGCCGCGACGATCCACGCGGAACAGGCGGGCAGCGCGCAGCTCGGCGCGCCGGGCATCGATGCGCAGGCGTCCGCGCTGAATCCCGGCGGCAACATGGAAGGCAAGGAGACGCGCTTCGGCATCGTGTCGTCGGCGCTGTACGCGACCGTGACCACCGGCAGCGGCGACGGCGCGGTCAACGCGATGCACGATTCGTTCACGCCGCTCGGCGGCCTCGCGCCGATGCTGCTGATGCAGACGGGCGAGGTGGTGTTCGGCGGCCCGGGCTCGGGCCTGTTCGGCATGCTGGTGCATGCGCTGCTCGCGGTTTTCCTGGCGGGCCTGATGATCGGCCGCGCGCCGGAATACCTCGGCAAGAAGATCGAGGCGTTCGACATGAAGATGGTCGCGATCGCGCTGCTCGCGACGCCGCTCCTCGTGCTCGTCGGCACCGCGCTGTCGGTGCTGCTGCCCGCGGGCCTCGCCGGCGTCGGCAATCCCGGCGCGCACGGGCTGAGCGAGATCCTGTATGCGTTCTCGTCGGCCGCCAACAACAACGGCAGCGCATTCGCCGGACTTGCGGCGAACACCGGCTACTACAACGCGATGCTGGCGGCGGCGATGTGGTTCGGCCGCTTCGCGGTGATCGTGCCGGTGCTCGCACTGGCCGGCTCGCTCGCGCCTAAGGCGCGACGCACGGCCGGCGCCGGCACGCTGCCGACCCACGGCCCGCTGTTCATCGGATTCTTGATCGGCACGATCCTGCTGACGGCCGCGCTGACCTATCTGCCCGCGCTCGCGCTCGGCCCGATCGTCGAGCAGCTGACGATGCTCGGCGCGCGCTGAAGCGGGCCGCGGCGCCGGCGCGGCGCAAGGCCCACCCGCGTCGCGCCGGACTCAAACGGTCCAGTCGAGGATCACCTTGCCGCTTTCGCCCGACAGCATCGCGGCGAAGCCTTTTTCGAAGTCGTCGACCGGGAAGCGGTGGGTGAGGATCGGCGACAGGTCGAGCCCGCTTTGCAGCATCGCGACCATCTTGTACCAGGTCTCGAACATCTCGCGACCGTAGATGCCCTTGATTTCCAGGCCCTTGAAGATCACCTGGTTCCAGTCGATCGCGGTCTGCGCGGGCGGGATGCCGAGCAGCGCGACCTTGCCGCCGTGGTTCATCGACTCCAGCAGGCTCGTGAACGCGCTCGGCACGCCGGACATTTCGAGGCCCACGTCGAACCCTTCCGTCATGTGCAGATCGCTCATCACGTCGCGCAGCGACTCGCGCGTGACGTTCACCGCGCGCGTCGCGCCCATCTTGCGCGCGAGGTCGAGGCGATAGTCGTTGATGTCGGTGATCACGACATTGCGCGCGCCGACGTGCTTCGCGATCGCCACCGCCATCACGCCGATCGGTCCCGCGCCCGTGATCAGCACGTCCTCGCCGACGAGGTTGAACGACAGCGCGGTATGAGTCGCATTGCCGAACGGATCGAAGATCGCGGCGAGGTCGTCGGAGATCTCGGGCGGAATCTTGAACGCATTGAACGCCGGAATCGCCAGATACTCGGCGAACGCGCCCTCGCGGTTCACGCCGACCCCGACCGTGTTGCGGCACAGGTGGCGACGCCCGGCGCGACAGTTGCGACAGAAACCGCACGTGATGTGCCCTTCGCCCGAGACGCGATCGCCGATCTCGAAGCCGCGCACCTCCTGGCCCATCTCGACGATTTCGCCGACATATTCATGCCCGACGTGCATCGGCACCGGGATTGTCTTCTGCGCCCAGTCGTCCCACTTCCAGATATGGATGTCGGTGCCGCAGATCGCGGTGCGGTGGATCTTGATCAGGACGTCGTTGTGGCCGACCTCCGGCTTCTTCACGCGCGTGAGCGTCAGGCCCGGGGCGCGTTCCAGCTTGGCGAGTGCCTTCATGTCGCGCCTCCGTCAGATGATGCCGAGCGAGCGGCCGACCTTCACGAACGCGTCGACCGTCCGGTCGATCTGTTCAGGCGTATGCGCGGCGCTCATCTGGGTGCGGATGCGCGCGCGACCGCGCGGCACGACCGGGAACGAGAAGCCGATCACGTAGACGCCTTCCTTCAGCAGCGCATCCGCCATGCGGGTCGCGACCTGCGCATCGCCGAGCATCACCGGGATGATCGGGTGCTCGCCCGGCACCAGCGTGAAGCCCGCCGCGCTCATCCGCTCGCGGAACCGCGCGCCGTTCGCGCGCACCCGCTCGCGCAGGCGCGCGCCTTCGTCGCTCGCAAGCAGTTCGAGCACCTTGAGCGAAGCCTCGGCGATGCTCGGCGTCAGCGTGTTGGAGAACAGGTACGGCCGCGAGCGCTGGCGCAGCAATTCGACGATCTCGCGTCGGGCGGCCACGTAGCCGCCCGACGCGCCGCCCAGCGCCTTGCCGAGCGTGCCGGTGATGATGTCGATGCGCCCCTCGACGCCGCAGTGCTCGGGCGTGCCCCGGCCATGCGCGCCGATGAAGCCGACCGCGTGCGAATCGTCGACCATGACGAGCGCGCCGTAGCGGTCGGCCAGGTCGCAGATGCCTTTCAGGTCCGCGATGATGCCGTCCATCGAGAACACGCCATCGGTCGCGATCAGCTTGAAGCGCGCGCCGGCGGCGTCCGCCTCGCGCAGCTTCGCCTCGAGATCGGCGAGGTCGTTGTTGCGGTAGCGGAAGCGCTTCGCCTTCGACAGGCGCACGCCGTCGATGATGCTCGCGTGGTTCAGCTCGTCGCTGATGATCGCGTCCTGCTCGTCGAGCAGCGTTTCGAACAGGCCGCCGTTCGCGTCGAAGCAGCTCGAATAGAGGATCGTGTCGTCGGTGCCGAGGAACGCCGACAACGCGCGTTCCAGTTTCTTGTGCACGGTCTGGGTGCCACAGATGAAGCGCACCGACGCCATCCCGAACCCGTCGCGCTCGAGCCCTGCCTGGGCGGCGGCGACGAGGCGCGCGTCGTTCGCGAGCCCCAGGTAGTTGTTCGCGCAGAAATTGAGTACCGGCGCGCCGTCGGCGAGCCGCACGTCGGCGGCCTGCGGGCTCGCGATCTCGCGCTCGGTCTTGTAGAAACCGTCCGCGCGGATCTGGTCGAGCGTCTCGCGCACCCGGGCAAGAAAGGCATCACGCATCGCAAAAACTCCTGACATGGCCGCAGGCCGCACGCCCCGCCGCGCTCGTGACGTCGGCGAAGCAGCCTGCTCCTGATATAGTCGGCCGTTAGATTTATCGTATATTTCTGGTATTTCGAACTGAAATTCGAAATACCGAACAACTCTAAGCGAACGGAAATCAAATGGCAAGCTCCACCGGATCACGGCGCCCGTCGGATTCCGCGCCCGCCGCCGCGACGCCGCCGCGCGTCGGCGAGCAGATCCAGCGCCTGCGCACCGAGCGCAAGCTGACGCTCGACGACCTGTCGCGTGCGGCCGGGGTGTCGAAATCGATGCTGTCGGAAATCGAGCGGGACAAGGCAAATCCGACGATCGCGGTCGCGTGGCGGCTCACCAATGCGCTCGGCATCAGCCTCGACGAGTTGTTCGCGCAGCCGAAGGCGCCCGAGACGATCCGCGTCGACGGCCCGCACGACATCCCGACGCTCGCAGGCCACGATGCGCAATACCAGCTGCGGGTATGGGGTCCGATCGAGCTCGCCGGCAAGTTCGAATGGTACGAACTAACGCTGGCCGCGCAGGGCGCGCTGGTGTCGAACGCGCACGAGCCCGGCACGCGCGAGCACCTGACGGTGCTGAACGGCTCGCTTGAAGTGGAAGCGGCGGGCGTGACCCGGCGCATGAAGGCGGGCGACACCGCGCGCTACGCGGCCGACGCGCCGCATGCGATCCGCAACGTCGGCAAGGGCGAGGCAAAGGCGCTGCTGATCGTGATCCACCGCTGACGCGGGGCATCCTGGCAAAACGGCCAGTTGCGCGCATCACTGTATATTTGTACAGTATACGTGAAACAGGAGCCCGCGATGACCGAACAGGATTTGGCCGCGCTCAGCTTCAAGGCTGCGGCGCACGATATGGAGACGATCGTCCGCCACGTGGCGGGACGCTACATTCGCCAGCAGGTGCCGCTCACGTGGCGGCTGCTGCACGCGATCGAGGCCGAGGCGCTGGCGGATCTCGGCTTTGCGAGCCGGCACGATCCGATGCTGCGCTGCCTGTTCGAGCGGCCGCCGGAGATGCATTTCCCCGAAACCGACGACCTGATCGATTTCGGCCGCTCGAACGCCCTGCCCGCGGTATTCTCGTTCGCCGTCGCGGCCTACGAGGCCGCCGCCCGTCCGCACGCGGGGCCACCGCCCACCCGCGGCAAACGCGCCGCACGCGCGTGGGGCGGCTAGATGCCGCCGGGCGCCGGTTCCCGCCGGCCGGCCGGCGTCGCGCGTACGTCAGCCGATGCCGAAATCGGCCGCCATGTCGGCCTCGGTGCGGGCCTCGAGCCGGCCGCTTCGGCAGGCGCGGCGAAAAATCTCGTAGTCGCGTTCGATCTGGTCCGCATAGGCCATCGCATAGCGGGCGAGCGCCTCCGCGAGCCGCTCGCCCTTGCCGGCATAACCCGCGATCTGCGGCGCACACCCGCCGGCCTTCGCATGCGCGCGCGCAAGCGTCCAGCCGCACAGCTGCGCGTAGTGGCGGAACGTGTCGCGGTCGAACAGCTCCAGTTGCGCGGAAATCTTCATGTCGCGCAATTGCCGGCCGTAGATCGGCCGGCCGAACGGGCCGCTCGTCCAGCCGAGGAACGGATCGCTCGCGGCCTGCATCAGGCGCTGGCCCGCCACGACGCGATGGCCGTCGTGCCTGGGGCCGCGGCTCCGCACGAACCTCGACACGACCGACTGCGACGCCTCCTTGAATTGCAGGAACAGCGGCCCGTCCTGCGGATCGGTCAGCAGCAGGATCAGGCAGCGCGTGCCAACGCTGCCCACGCCGACCACCTTGAACGCGAGGTCGTGCATCCGGAAGTGCGACAGCAGCGCGGCGCGATCGGGCGCGAGCGAGCCCAGGTAGTCGCGGTAGATCGGCTGGATCAGCGTCGCCCAGTCGCCGAGCCCCATCCAGTCGTCCTCCGGGCCGAACAGCGTGGTCCTGCCGAACACATGGAACACCGCGGGCGGCGCATCGCGGATCCGCCAGGTGCCGTGCTCGAGCGACGCCAGCTTCGGCAGCACCGTTTCATGCGTGCGGCGCGATGCGCGCTCGATCCCGCGCCGGATCCGCTCGCGCAGCACGTCGGTGCCGGCCGATTCGATCATCCGGTCGAACGTGATGCGCTCGTACCAAAGGTCGAGCACGCCCATCTGCGCGTATTCGGCGATTCGATACTGGTAGGTTCGCGCCGCGCGGTAGGCCAGTTCGGCGGCGAACGCGTCGCCGTGCCCCAGTTGGCGGGCGGCGATGGCGAAACTCGCGACCAGCCGTTTCAGATCCCACTCCCACGGCCCAGGCGCGGTTTCGTCGAAATCGTTCAGGTCGAACAGCAAGTCGCGCTCCGGCGTGGCGAAGCCGCCGAAGTTCATCAGGTGGCAATCGCCGCAGATCTGGAAACGCAGGCCGCTGTCGGGCGTGCCGGCCAGATCGTGCGCCTGAATGATCGCGCTGCCTCGGAAAAACGCGAACGGCGAGGCCAGCATCCGGCCATAACGCAGCGGCACAAGTGCCGCGACCCGGCCTGCGCTGCTGAGTTCGAGCAATGCCAGCGGGTCGCGCTCCGTCCGCCCGACCTGCGCATGGGTCCGGCGCGGCGTCGTCGCGCGCACCGCACGCCCCTGGGCCTGGCGTTCCGCCACGGTCACCGTGTGCTTCATGTCCGCCTCCTCGAATCGACGCGGGCGCCCGTCCACCCGGGCCGCCCGAGCGGCGCGCCGCGTGACGCGCGAGGCATCGGGCGTCACGCGGCGGGCGCTCATCGAGCATACGAAAAGGGTCAGGCGAAGTAAATGCGGGCCCTCGCCGAGGCACGAAACGCTTTATTGAGCGCAGCCGACGCACTATCATTGATCGCAACTAACGGAAATATTGAAATGTCGACGCCTCCCCCTTCGACACCCCTCGCGCCCACCAGCGCCCCCGACCTGTTCGACCAGCGTCCCGCCGATTGGACGACACAGCCGGACGCCGCGTTCGACGCCTGGCTCGCTACCCAGGAATTCCGCCGTTCGTCCGCCGACGTTTACCGCGCGCAGTGGGGTGCATTCCTCGCATGGCTGGGAGAACAGCGGCAGGATCTCGCCACGGTGGATACCCAATCGATCGCCCTGTTCGTCGGTGAACTGCCGATCAAGAAAACCCAGCGCATCCGCTATCTTCGCCTGATCGAACGCGTGCTCGATCACGTCCGCCGCAGCGAATACGGCTCGACCAATCCGGCCCGCTTCATTGCTCAGGATGGCGAAGCAAGCTGGCGCAGCGCGCGCGACAACGATCCGACCGGCTTCCTCGCGCCGGTCGAACGCGCCGCGTTGCTCACCTGCCTGTTCTCGCCCTTGCCCACCGGCGGCGGCGCTCACTGGAAGGAGCGCCGCGATCGCGCGCTCGTCGCGGCATTTCTCGGCGCGGGACTGAAAACCGGCGAAGCACGGTCATTAACGATTAGTTGCATAAAATCGGATGCCACCATGCTGACGGTTCATGCATCGCAGCCCGATAGCGTGAGGGAAACCCACGTCGCGTCATTCGCGATCGCGCTATTCGACGCGTGGCTGGCGGAGCGGCGCCGCAGCCGGATACCGGGCGACCTCGTCTTCCCCGCCTCGCTGAACGGCCGGCCCATGCACAAGGCCACGATGCTGCGAGCGGTCGACGCCATCATCGAAACGGCCGACATCGCCTCGTCGCGCAGTGCGCGGGCCAGTCCGCAAACCCTGCGCAACACCTATGCGGCCGAGTTGTTCGAGAATGGGGTCGATCCGGAGCGGGTCGGCGGCTGGCTCGGATTCATGCAGCCCGTTTCATCGCATCGTCTGCATCGAGCCTGGAAGAACTGGCAGACGGAACGACAAAATACGAGCCCGGTATCAGAGGAAATGCGTTCCACAGAGCCCGGCACAGCCTGAATCCGGCTATTTTCAGCTCCTGAAAAAGCTCACCTTTAAGATCCCGGATCGTCTCACCTGTGCCGGGAAAACGTCGCGCCGACGCGCCGACGCGCCGTCAGACGCGACCAAAACGGGTCACCGCCTCGAAACGAGACGCTACCGGCCCCGATGCATGTTCGCATTCGGGACACAGCAATTCATAACCCTCGTCGCTGCACGACAACTCCGGCTCCCCGTCCTCGCATTTCGGGCAGTGGGCCGGCAGCGTCACGTGCGTATCGAGCATCGTTCCAATCGCACCGAACGCCGCGGGGTCGAGTTGGCCGGTTTCCGCAAGACGCATCACCAACACGGCCAACTCGGGCGTCATGCCCGGATTCGCCCGTAGCGCGTCGGCTTCCTTCGCCAGCTCGGCCAGTTCGTCGCCCTGGCTGCGCAATTGCTCGTCGAGCCGGTCCGCCCGGGCCTTGGCCGCGCTCAGCTGCTGCAGGAAATCGAATTCCTTCCGATTCACGTCGCGCAGCCCGGACTGATAGGTCGCCGCCATGCTGCGCAACGAGTCCAGCTCGACCAGCATGGGTTTCACACGGCGTTCGGCTTCCGCAACCGCATCCTTGATCTGCTGCGCATAGTGCTCGGTGCGCTCGCGCAGTTCCATGTGCAGCGTGTCGAGCCGCTCGCGCAATGCCGCGTTCTGGGTCTGTTCGGCGTCGAGACGCTGATTCAGCAGTGAGTTGTCGCTTTGCAGACGCTGCACCGATTCCTGCAGGGAATGCTGCTGCGCGAAATCCTGTGTCGATGCAGAGGCGCGCTGGATTTCGGCATCGGTCAACCGCGCCTGGAGCTGCTCGATGCGAGCCTCGCTCTTGTGCAGCGCGGCCTCGAGCGTTTCCTGGCGAATCTGTGCATCCCGGCAGCGCTGATCGGCTGCCGCCAAGGTGGCTTCGGATTCCCGGCGCTCGTCGTCCAGGCTGTGCCGGGCGGCTTTCAGCGCTTCTTCATAAAGCGCACCGAGCAGACTGCCTGCTTTTTCCTCCAGTCCTTTCGGAAGCGCGGCGCCATCGAGCCTGATGCGGGAGGCGGAGCGGATCCGTTCCCAGAAATGGTCGATGTCTTTCGGAATATCGCTGGCACTGCCGGTCTGGGTGAGATCGCGGACGTTGGCAGCGGATGGTCGGATGCCCAGATCGAAGAACAAGCGCTTGCAGGCATGCAGGGACAGATCCTGCCGGCGTGCACCCGCTGTGCGCAGAGCATCGAGTTCGTCGCGGATGGATTGGCGTATTTCGTCGAGCGTCATGATGGCCGGGACGATTGAAATGTATCAATCATAACGAAACACGTATTTTTCTCTACCCTTTTGAAGGGTCTGTTGCGCTTTTGCCGACATGGCGCTCTTTGGCGCTTCAAGTGTTGCATCTGGCTGCTGCTGGCTCGAATATCCGTGAAACAAATCTAAGAATAGCGGGTAACTGATTGTTTTGGAAAGACTTTCAGCCGTTCCTGGAATCTACCACGTTGTTTCACATAGCGGTGGGTGAGGGTGTTGGGGTGTTGTGGAAAACTCGCGGGAGGGCGCTAGAGAGTATTAGAAAGTAAACACCCTTGAACCCTTGTTAAAAACGTTAACGCCACGGCAAACGCTTTACCAGCAAGGGATTCCGGACAGTGAGGTGAAGCTTTACGGGAGTCATGGTGACATTTTGCAGGACGCGAAGTGATGGGGTTCAGGGGCGAGCGTGAGTGCCTGCGGGAAAGGTCGTGAGCGGATTCGGGAGCCGCCTGCACAGCGGAATTCCGCAAAGGTGAGACTTTTCGGGGCTGCAGCACGGGTGAAGCCCCGCCAGGCCGAAACTGTGCCCGACACAGCGAAATCAGCCTAGGTGAAGCTTTTCGGGAGGCCGGTGCACAGCGAATTCTGCCCTTCTTTTAAGCAATTGGGAGGCATCGGTGAGATTTATCGGGATTCCAGCGGTAATGACTGTGAGGATTTCCGGGAAAGCCCGCCCGCTGTGGGCTTCGGGGAAGGGGGTTGGGTTGCTGAGGTGAGGTTTTTCGGGATCCGTATTGGGGAGGCGTGGTCGGAATCCCAGGCAAAGGTGAGTATTTTCGGGATTTTGCGCAGGGCAGGGTAAAGAATCTTGAGGTGAGGTTTTTCGGGAGCCCGGAAATGCCCAAAATTTGCTCAAGGTGAAGCTTTTCAGGAGGAGTGAGTGTCTACTTGCCCGGAAAAGCCCGCCAATACTGGGCCTGGGTCGCCGTTTTCGAGGCGAAAAATCAGCAAAGGTGAAGCTTTTCGGGAGTGGGACTGTGTTCCGCCAGGTATCGACCGTTGGTCAAAGGTGAGGGAATTCGGGGCCTGCTTGCTTCAGGCCATGCTTCAGCAACATCACTTAAGCGACTGACTACATTGAGTTTTTTTTATCAGAAAGGCTGAGGTGAGGGTTTTCGGGAGCGTCAAAACCGATGTTCGGGCCGCATGAATTCCATCAAAGGTGAGCGTTTTCGGGAGTTGCTGCACATTGGTTGCCCGTGCGGCAATACTGAGCCGTCTCCGCACCGTTCTCTTTCACCCGCTCACTGGTGAGCATGTTCGGGATTTAGGCGGATGACGCGGAAAATGTGTGGCATCGAGGCGGGATGCCGGGGGGTAAAAATGCCCTCAATCCCGCGCTTGCGCGTCGTTTTTGGCGCTCTGGCGTCTTTGCGTGTGCGGCAGAGGGGGAGGATTGCTGCGCGCGCACAGGAAGGCCGCCAAGGGCGTATCGATCCGGGGAGGAAATCGGCGAATAAAACATCACCGTGCGTGGGCGGGCCGAAAACGGGCTTCGAGTCGCAAAATCACGACATCGATTTAAGGTGAGACGATACGGGAAATCTGTGCGGCAACTCTTGCATGTTGCCGCGCAAGCCCATATGCTGCGGGCCCCACAGCCAGAAAGGCGCATCGGGTTTTCGAGGTTTTTTTGTCCGGTGAGCCTTTACGGGAGAGTAATCGGGTGAGCTGTGATTTGGCGCGGCGCTTCACCCGATACGGTGAGCATCTCGTTATAGACGTGCTTCACCACAGGCGCTATGCTTCGGGGAACCTTCTCCTCCGACCCGAAGCATGGCAACGAAGCGCGCCAAGAAGACCGATGTGGATGTGGTGAGTGCCAGCTCAGCCGAATTGCGGAAGGCCGTCGAGGCCATCGCGATCCAGCCCAAGAACGGCAAGATCACCCTCCTGACCCGCAAGTTGTTCAACGTGCTGCTTGCGGTCGCGCAACAGGCCGACGATTCCGGCGATACCTATCGCGCGCTGTTGTCGGACATCGTGGCGAACTCGGCATTCGATTCCAATGACACCGCGCTCGTCAAGGAGCACCTGAGGCGGATGGTGTCGGTGCAGGTCGAATGGAGCACCGGGACGTCAAGCCAGAAGCCCGGGCGCAAGTGGGGGATCTCCACCCTGATCGCCGATGCGGAAATTCTCGAAGACCCAGCCACGCGACGTGTCTGGGTCGAATTTTCTTTCGCGCCCAAGATCAAGAAGAAGCTGCTCGACCCGGTCCAGTATGCGCGTCTGAGCCTCCAGTTCCAGAGCCAGCTGCGCAGCAGCGCCGGCTTGGCGCTGTACGAGATCTGCGTGCGCTATCTGACCAACCCGAGCCATCTGACGATGCGCGAGCCGTGGGAATGGTGGCGGCCGATCCTGTCGGGCACGCCCGACACCGAGGCCGGCGACGAAGCGAAGCGCGAGTACAAGTATTTCAAGCGGGACTACCTGCGGCCCGCGATCGCCGAAGTGAATGCGGTGACCAATATCTTCGTCGAACTGATCGAGCATCGCGAAGGGCGTCGCGTCGCGGAGATCCAGTTCCGCGTATCGGAGCGCAAGCAGCCGATGCTCGCGCTCGACGAACATCCGAACGTGTTCGACAGCACGCTGGTCGACCGGATGGTGAAGATCGGCATTCCGCTCAAGGAAGCGCAGACGCTGTACGCGGACAGCGAGGAGAATCGCATTCGCGCCGCGCTGCAGATGACCGAGCAACGGATGCGCAGCACGACGCTGCCGCCCGTGCGCAGCGCCGCCGCCTTGTTCAAGGACGCGCTCAAGAAAGGTTATGCGCCGCCCGTCGATTCCGTCGAGGCGCTGCCGAGCGCCGGTGCGGCCGGCAAGGGCGCGGCGGCCGGCGTGCAGCAGGACGATCCGAAGGCGCGGTTGCGTGGCGAGTACGATGCGTATCGCCGCAAGGAGGCGAAGGCGCTGTACGAAGAGCAAGGTGACGCGGAACGGGAAGTGGCCCGCGAGTCGTTCGAGGCGGACGTGCTGCCCGCGCTCGGTTCTCACCTGCGCGATGACTGGCGCCGGCGCGGCCTTGATTCCAAGCTGACCGAGACGGCCTTCTTCGACTGGCTCGCGCAGAAGACCTGGGGCGAACCGACGGACGGCGACCTGCTCGCCTTCACGCTCAGCCAGTCGCGCGCCGCTTAGTCGAGCGCGGTGTGCGCGAGTCGCACACCTGAAAAGCAATCGGGGCCCTGATGGGCCCCGATTTGTTTTCCGCCTGCCCCACCGACACGGATCAGTTCGACAACAGCATCCGCTCGAGCTGCTGCAGGATCTCGTCGCGCTTGTCCCGCGTCAGGCCGCGCAGGCGCAGCTCGAGGCGGTCCTCGCCGTAGGACTTCAGATCCCCCACCGATACCCCGCCGAGCTTGATCTCGTGCCGCTGCGCATAGCGCTGCCGGCCCGCGGGCTTGGCGTTTTCCTGTGCCGTGGCTCGCCCCTTGACGATATCGGCTACCTGCCGCGTGCTCAGATCGTCGGACAGGATCTTGTGGATCAGGCGCAGCGTCGCGTCGGTGCCGCGCGCCACGTGATAGCGGCCGACCTGGTACGCCATGTTCGAGCCGAAGCGATCGGGGCGCGCGACCATCTCCTGCATGACCGTTTCCGGCAGCTTGCCGATCGACAGCGCGACCGCAACGGTCGATTCATCGAGGCCGAGATGCTCGGCCAGTTCCTTCTGGCTCTGGAAATACTTGTCGTCGAGAAAACGCTTCCATACGACGGCGTTGTCGAACACGGTCTGCGAATCGCGCTGGACGTTCAGGTCGTAGCCGAGCTTGTAGCTCTGCAGGCCGATCGGCAGATCGATGACGATGGCCTTGACCGTTTCCTTGTTGGCTTCCTTCAATGCCCGGACCCGGCGGCCACCGTCGCTGACGAAGTACGTGCCCG
The DNA here is from genome assembly GCF_058803765.1 of Burkholderia sp. GW821-FHT14F03. Taxonomy (NCBI): domain Bacteria; kingdom Pseudomonadati; phylum Pseudomonadota; class Betaproteobacteria; order Burkholderiales; family Burkholderiaceae; genus Burkholderia; species Burkholderia sp. GW821-FHT14F03. The sequence continues at coordinate 39,137 of NZ_JBXAPG010000018.1, read as the reverse complement.
GATTGTCGTAATCGGGAATCACGTGGATGGCCTGCTGCTGGCCTTGCTTGGCGAGATTGACCGCCAGTTCCGCGATCGACGACTTCAGGTAGAAGTGGCGCGGATTGAACGGGCTCGGCTTGATCGTCTTGAGCGGCAGCTCGATGACCTGCCCCGCCTGATAGTGGTTCGCGATGCGCCAGGCGTGGTACTGGTTCGACTCGTCGACGGATTCCGCCGGCGGCGTTTCCACGATGGTGACAGGGATGTCCTTTTTCGCGGACTTCGCGGCGGGCGCCGCGGGCGCGGCGTCGGATTTGACGATGCCGTCGATCGCGTTGAGCCGGTCGAGCGCGGTGCGCTTCTCGCTCGTGGTGATGTCGGGACGCGCTTGGAAGCCTTTGGCGAATTGGGAGGGTTTCATTCAGGGTCCTTTATGCGCATAAAGTCAGGGCAGCATGGCGACGATTTCGTCGGCGCATGCGCGGATTTCCGCCGCGGCGAGCTTGGCGCCGCGATCGTTCATCTGCAGGACGGTTTGCCCGAGCGCCATGGCCTGCTTGTAGGCCTCGCGCGTCGGGATCTGGGTCTTGAGGAGCGGGAAGCCGAGTTCTTCCAGTGCACGCTTCAGCTCGCGCGTCAGCATGCGTTTTTCCTCGGTCTTGTTGAGCAGGAACACGGCGCGCAGGTCTTCGTTCATGACTTGCGCCTGCTGGATCAGCTTCACGAGGCCGACGCTCGACCAGTAGTCGGCAGGCGATGACGAGGTCGGGATGACCGCGACCGTCGCGGCCAGTAGGACGACGCCGGAGACCTTTTCGGTGATCGAGGGGGGGCAATCGACCACGATGATGTCGTAGTCGTTGATGAACTTCTTGATCTCGCGGTGGATCTGGCCGCCGGCTTCGGCGAGGTTGACGACGGGGAACGGGATGCCGGTATCGGTATCGGCGGAAGCGCTGGACCAGTGGACGAGGGTATTTTGACCGTCGGCGTCGATGACCAGCACGCGTCGACCTTTTTCATGGAAGGCGGCGCCGAGATGCATGGCAATGGTGCTTTTGCCGACACCACCCTTCTGCTGAGTGACTGCAATGATTTCCGCTGCCAATTTACACTCCTGTTTTTGATCGTAGGAATTTTACAGGACGATTTTTTTATTTCAACGAATATGTGGTGAACGGACTACGGATTGGCCGTTCGGCAGAGCATTTATGCGCATAAAGCTCGGGCGGGGTTTGAGTGGAAGGGTTGGGGTACTGCGAGCAGGGCACTTTTCGGTCAGGGGCGAGGTGCGGTGCTGGCGCAATTCGAGATAGGCATCGCTAGGTTGGGTTATGCGCATAAAGCCAGTGCGGTGCCCGGTGGTAGGTGCATATCCATAGGGCTCATGTATTTGTCGAGGGCCTTTCGATGGCTCGCGATTTGGGCGGAAGTCCGGCTACGTGGCAGAGATCCGCGATGAGGCGCAAGGGCTGGTGACGGCGCGACGTCTACGGGATGTCCGGTTAAGCAGGTTGTTGGGGCAGCCTCGAGCTTTATGCGCATAAAGCTTGGTGGACGCGCTTGATCGATGAACGGGCGCGCCCTCTGCCCTCTTCAGCTGAAAGCGGACCTGGTAAGTCAATGCCAACGAAGCCGCCCTCCTCCCAAATAGATCATCCGGGCTTACGGCTACACGGGCTCAACGGCTCAACGGCTCAACGGCTCAACGGCTCAACGGCTCAACGGCTCAACGGCTCAACGGCTCAACGGCTCAACCACGGCACGGCACGGCACGGCACGGCACGGCACGGCACGGCACGGCACGGCACGGCACGGCACGGCACGGCACGGCAC
>NZ_JBXAPG010000018.1:0-37226 GCF_058803765.1 Burkholderia sp. GW821-FHT14F03 | reverse complement strand
GCACGGCACGGCACGGCACGGCACGGCACGGCACGGCACGGCACGGCACGGCACGGCACGGCACGGCACGGCACGGCACGGCACGGCACGGCACGGCACGGCACGGCACGGCAACGGCACCAACCCTTATGCGCATAAAGTCGTGGTCTTCTTCAAAGGGAGGCGCTATCCCCCAATCCCGTCGCGTGGGGCCGATCGATGCCCAAACTTGCCGGTACAAGCGACGAACCAGGATGGAATTGACGGGCACGAAAGTCCTTTCCTGAAGTCACCTCTACCCCTTTCCTTATGCGCATAAAGTTCGGATTGCCACGCATTTCCATGCGGCCCGAAGCACTCACCCCCTCCCCATCATCAAACGCACACTGTCCGCCTTCCTCCATCGCAGCCGCCACGCCTGGGGCGCGATGGCTACAATAGCCCGGTCACCATCCATCAGTCCCTGCCCGACCCATGACCACGATCTTTCACAACCCCCGATGCTCGAAGTCCCGCGAAACCCTGGCGCTGCTCGAGACGCTCAACCCCGCGGGCGAGCCGATCGATATCGTCGAATACCTGAAGCAGCCGCCCACCGTCGAGCAACTCGCTGCACTCCATCAGCAACTCGGCCGCCCAGTGCGCGACATGATCCGCGACAACGAAGCGCCCTATCAGGAACTCGGGCTCGGCGACGCCAGCATTCCGGATGCGCGTCTGCTCGCGGCGATTGCCGAGCATCCGGTCCTGCTGCAACGCCCGATCGTCGTCTACCAGGGCAAGGCCGCGATTGGCCGCCCGCCGGAAGACGTGAAATCGCTATTCGAGTAATTTTTTAAAGAAGAAATATTGCAATTAAGCGGCGCGCGCCCGCGCCGCTCCTCTCACGCGCCGCGCCGCGCGTGGGCCCCGCTCCTCCCCCACCATCGGGAAGGACCACGCGGCCGCACCGAGGCGTTGACGCCGGCTTTCCCGTTCCGTCAGAGGTTTCCGTGCCGTCTGCCCTGCTTGCTCCCCTGCCGTGGTCCCCACACGATTCGCAGCTGATCGTCGCCTGTCTGGTCGGTCTCGCGATCATCATCGTGTTCATCAGCGCGCTGAAACTCGCGCCGTTCCTGTCGATCTTGGTCGGCACGTTCGCCGCCGGCTTCGTCGCGGGCCTGCCGCTCGAGGGCGTCGCGGGTGCGTTCAGCAAGGGCGCCGGCGCGTTGCTCGGCGACGTCGGCATCATCATCGCCCTGGGGGCGATGCTCGGCGCGTTGATGGCCGATTCCGGCGCGGCCGATCGCCTCGCCGGCACGATCCTCGACCATGCGAGCCCGCGCACGCTGCCGTGGCTCATGGCGCTCGTCGCATTGATCATCGGGCTGCCGCTGTTCTTCGAAGTCGGCCTCGTCATGATGGTGCCGATCATCTTCGTGATGGCACGGCGCGCACAGCAGCCGATCATGCGGATCGCGATTCCCGCGCTGGCCGGCATGACGACACTGCACGCGCTGCTGCCGCCGCATCCCGGTCCGCTGATCGCGGTGAGCGCGCTCCATGCGGATCTCGGCATCACGATCGGGCTCGGATTGATCGTCGCGCTGCCGGCCGTCGTACTGGCGGGGCCACTGTACGGTTCGTGGCTCGCGAAGCGGATGCCGGTGACGGAGCCTGCCGAGATGGCCCGCGTCTTTGCCTCCGCGCGTCCCGACGAGGCGCTGCCCGGTTTCGCGATCTCGCTCGTCACGATCCTCCTGCCGGCGCTATTGATGCTGGGCCGCACGGTCGCGAAGCTGTGGCTCGCGCCGCACACGCATGCGTACGCGATCCTCGATTTCCTCGGCGAGCCGCTGATCGCGCTGGGGCTGACCGTGCTGTTCGCGATTGTCGCGTTGGGTTGGGCGCGCGGGACGCCACGCGAGCGGGTCGGCGCGACGCTGCGCAAGAGCCTGCCGCCGATCGCTGCGCTGCTGCTGACGATCGGCGCGGGCGGCGGCCTCAAGCAGACGCTCGTCCTGGCCGGGATCAGCGGCACGATCGGCAAGATCGCGCTCGGCGCGCATGTCCCGCTATTGCTGCTGGCGTGGCTGATCGCGGTCGCGCTGCGTCAGGCGACGGGCTCGGCGACAGTGGCGACCACCACCACGGCCGGCATCGTCGCGCCTCTGGTCGCGGGGCTGAGCGCGCCGCACGACGCACTACTCGCGCTTGCGATCGGCGCGGGCTCGGTGTTTTTCTGCCACGTCAACGACGCCGGTTTCTGGATGGTGCGCGAATACTTCGGTCTCGATCTCAAGCAGACCGTGATGACCTGGTCGGTATTGCAGACGATCGTGTCGGTGGTCGGGCTCGTTCTGACGCTCGCGCTGTGGAGCGTGTTCAGCTGAGATCGGCAAGGTCGCGTCCGCGTCGAGCCTGGTGGGCCGGGCGCGCCGGCCAGTTATGTACGCGAGCACTTCAGTGAACTCGACCGCCTGTTGCAGTCCACACATGGAATTGGCCCGGTATCCAGCGCCTGCCTGATCGCGGAACTGCCCGAATGGGGCAAGCTCAGTCGCCGTCAAATTGCAGCCCTCGTTGGCGTTGCTCCCGTCGCCTGCGATTCCGGCTTACGTAATGGGCGACGACGGGTTCAAGGTGGCCGCTTCGCGATCCGTCGCGTGCTGTACATGGCCACGTTGACCGCGACACGCCACAACCCCGCCATCAGAGCCTTCTATCAACGCCTGAAGGCCGCCGGCAAACGGCCCAAGGTCGCGATCGTTGCCTGCATGCGCAAGCTCCTGACCATGCTCAATGCCATGGTCAAAACCAACCCACCTTGGGACGATTCACTTCATCGGGCTTGACTCGGAAGACGGTTACTCAGTCCCCCTCCCCCGTCTCCCTTCCGCTCGCGACACGCACCGCCCGGCGCAGCAGCGCGATCTGCCGTCGATAGTTGCGACATCCGCTGCAACTCGGCAGATGCACGCGCACGCGCCACTGCTCGCCCGTGGTCAGCGCGCGGTCGAGTCCGTCCGACAGCAGACGGGTGATGTCCTTACATTTCCCCAGCAGCATCTTCGGTTGTCAGGCCTTTTTCGGTGAGGCAGGTACGCAGGCGGGTCCGCGCGCGATACAGCAGCACGCTGCAATGGTTTGCGGTCAGCGCCAGCTCGCCGCAGATGTCCTCGATCTCGAAGCCGAGGAACTCGCGCATCATGAAAACGCGCCCGATCTGCTCGGGCAGGTGGTCGAGGCACGCATCGAACAGCGTCCAGAACTGCCGCTGCTGGAGCAAGGTCTCCGGGCGGGGCCACGGCCGCGGCTTCGCGTGCGGGCTCCAGTGGCCGTTGTCCTTGAACAGCTCGCGGTCGAACAGCGATTCGATTTCCAGCTCCGCTTCGAGCGCCGACGCGTTGATGGTCCGTCGCCGCATCCGCATCGTGTCGATCAGCTTGTTGCGCAGGATTCCGAAGACCCAGGTCTTGTGGGCCGATTGCCCTTCGAAACGGTCGGCCTGGCTCCAGGCGGCGGCGAGCGCCTCCTGCACGGCGTCTTCGGCCGCGTCGGCGTCGCGCAATTGAAGGCGCGCGAATCGCAGCAGGTCGCGGCGCAGTTGCGCGAGATAGGTCGGGTTGTCGTGCGCGGCGCGCGCGGGTTGCATCGAATGCGATCCTGTTCCAAGTGAATCTCGCCCGCGCGTTCCGCACGGGCCAGCCGCAAGGTTACCCGCCCGACCGGTGCGCACGCAAACGCGCGTCGGCATCTTTCGTCGGGATTTCAAACAAGCGGTTTATGCTGGCGATGCGTTCGCCGCTCCGGACACAGTCGGGACACGGAAACGACATCCCGTCGACATGGATGTAACTGCCCTGCATGTTTCCAAAGTTATCCACAGTTTCTGTGGAAAACTTTGTGGAAAGTCGGTCCCAATCGCCCGTGCAGCAGGACTCAAGCTGGCCTGCTTACAAATGGGCTGTGGATGACGGATTGCGAACGAATCCTACGTATTGACAACCAGGCGGAAGGAGAAAGCCATGACGTATCGAATTGCAGTAGTGGTCGGCAGCTTGCGGCGCGAATCGATCAACCGGGCGCTCGCGCATGCGGTGATCTCGCTCGCGCCGGACGATTTCACCTTCGAATTCGCCGACATCGGCGCCCTGCCGCTGTACAGCCAGGACTACGACGCCGACTTCCCGGAACCCGCCCGCCGTTTCAAACAGCAGATCGAGGCCGCGCAGGGCCTGCTGTTCGTCACGCCCGAATACAACCGCTCGGTGCCGGGCGTGCTGAAGAACGCGCTTGACTGGGGTTCGCGCCCGTACGGCGGCAATGTCTGGGCGGGCAAGCCGGGAGCGGTGCTGGGCACGTCGCCGGGGGCGACCGGCACGGCGCTGTCGCAGCAGCATCTGCGCAACGTGCTTGCCTATCTCGACGTCGCGACGCTCGCGCAGCCCGAGATGTTCATCAAGCACGATGCCGCGCGCATCGATGCACAGGGCAACATCGTCAGCGACGATACGCGCCAGTTCCTGCAGCGCTTCGTCGATCGCTACGCCGACTGGGTGCGGCGCCACGCGAGCGTGTAAGCATGTCAACGCGCAAGCGCGGCGGACCTTACTGCCCGGGCCCCGCGAGGCGGGCGTCGCGCGCCTCGCGGATCGTCAGCAGCAGACTGTCGAGCAGCGTGATGTCGAACGGCTTCGACAGCACGCGCGCATTGACGCGGCGCGTGCGGTCGAGTTCTTCCGCATAGCCGGTCACGAGGATCACGGGCAGCTTCAGCGGCCCGTGTTCGATCGTTTCCGCGAGGTCGATGCCGTTGAGCTTGCCCGGCATGTGGATGTCGGAGATCACGAGGTCGAACGCGCCGGGCGCGCCCGGATCGTCGCCGGGCTCGTGCAGGAGCTGCAGCGCGTCGTCGGCGTTCGCGGCATAGGCGACCTCGTGGCCGAGCATTTGCAGCAGCGCCTCGGTGCCCGCCGCCACCTCGCCGTTGTCTTCCACCAGCAGGATCCGCAGGCCGTCGGGCGGCGGTCCGGCGGGATGAGCGTCGGCGGCGTCGGCCGCGATCACCGCGCGCGGCATCTCGCCGGCGCGGGCGCGCGGCAGGTACAGGCGCACCGAGGTGCCCGCGCCGATCGCGCTGTCGATGGTCGCGAGGCCGCCCGAGCGTTCGGAGAACGCGAACACCTGCGGCAGGCCGAGCCCGGTGCCCATGCCTTTCGCCTTGGTCGTGAAGAGCGGCTCGAACGCGCGCGCGAGCACGTCGGGCGGCATCCCCGCGCCGGTGTCGTCGAGCGCGAGCTGGACGAAGTCGCCCGTCAGCGGGAAGCCGTCCTCGCGGCGGAACGAGATGTTGTGCGCGCGGATCGTGAAGCAGCCGCCGTGCGGCATCGCATCGCGCGCGTTGACGGCGAGGTTGATCACGGCCAGCTCCAACTCGGCCATGTCGACGTGGATCGGCCACAGGTCGGACGGCGTCTCGACGACGAGCGATGATTTCGAGCCGAGCGAGGTCTTGAGCAACTCGCGGCACGCGGCGAGCCACTGCGCGACGTCGATCGTCTCGCTGCGCAGCGGCTGCTTGCGGGCCACGCCGAGCAGCTGGCGCGTCAGCGACTGGCCGTTCTTCAGCGCGCGCTCGATCGCCGCGAGTTCGGTGTCGAGGTGCTGGACCCCGCGCCGCCGTGCGATCTGCACGTTGCTCGAGATGATCATCAGCAGGTTGTTGAAGTCGTGCGCGACGCTGCCGACCAGGTTGCCGAGCGCTTCCATCTTGCGCGACTGGCGGTACGCCGACTCGATCGAGCGGCGCATCGACGCCTCGGCCTGCCAGCGTTCCCAGGCCTCCTCCTCGGCGCGCAGGCGCTTGAGCGACAGCCAGATCACGCTCCACAGCGCGATCGACGGCACGAACATCGACAGGAACAGCACGCTCAGGTGCTGATACCACTCGCGCCAGATCGCCGAGGTGCGATAGGCGCACGACACGAGCACGGGATAGCTGCCGACCCGCCGGTACGCGACGATCTCGCTGTCGCCGTCGTGGTTCACGCGCACCACGCCCGCGCGCGGATCGCCGGCGTCGTCACCGCTCGCGGCCGCCGGCGCGTTCGCGCCGGCCGGCAACGGTGGATAGGAGGCGAGCACCGCGCCATCGGTGCGCGTGAGCGCCATCGTCATCGGCGCGTTCGCGCCGCCGAGCAGGTCGCGGTAGAACGCGCTGAAGTAGGACGACTTCAACGCGATCGACACCATCCCGGCGAAGGTGCCGTCGCTATGCCGCCGCGCGACGCCGGTATTGAACACGGGCGGCCCCTTGAGCCGCAGGGGGCCCGGCATGACCCGCGAGATGTGCTCGATCACCTTGCCGTCGCGGATCCCGACGAAATCGTCGCGGTCCGCGATCGACGCGTAAGGCGCGGGGTAGTACAGGCTGTTCGCGAGCAGCATGCCGCTCGCGCCGAAGATCGACACCGACGCGACCTGCGGATAGCCTCCGCCGATGGTATTGAGCGCGTCATGGATATCGGCCTCCTGGTGGCGGACGGCCGTATCATCGAGGTCCTGCACCAGGTCGACGATCCGCGCGTCGAGCGTTTCGCTGAGGTCGAACACCTTGAGCGCGTGTTCCTCCGCCACGCGCACGGTGCGCATCGTCACGTCGCGCGCGGTGGCTTCCCGCGTGCGCAGGTCGTTGTAAGCCATCACCGCCACGTACAGGGACGGCAGCACGACGGCCGCCACGAGCAGCACGATCAGCGTGATGCGCCGCATCGCGAAGTCGTGCTCCGGCGCGGCGGACGGATAAGGTGCGTCTTCCTGCCAGTCCGGATCGGCGGGAGGGCGGGTGGTGTCGGGCCGTTCGGGCATCATCGGCTAAGGCGGGGGCGGAAGAACCGGCTGTCATCATAAACGAGTTGCGAGGCGGCGCCGTCCGCCGTCCGCATTCGTGCATACACGCATTTTCCCTCGATTCGCTGTCGCACATGAAATCAGCGACGAATTCAAAAGCGCAAACGTGCGCAATAGAATAATTTGCGTACTTATCCCAAAAATAATTCAAGGCTTTCCCGGAAATGTTTTCAGGGGGATCAATTCTGTTCTAAAGCCGAAAAATGGCGAGTTGCAACGCGCGGTGTTTACTCCGAGAATCGCGCTTCGCTTTCCTTTGCGGTGGGCGCGCCCGCGATGCCGGGGGCGCCGGGAGCGGGCGCCGGACAGGGAGGGACGCGCGAGGCGCGGGCTGGTCCCGGGTGCGCCGCGCGGCGGACAAATGTCGTGTCAATCGCGTGATCTTTTTGCGTTAAGTCTAAAGAAGCGCGGTAAGCCGTCGTTAACGCGAGACAGACAACTCCGTTTACCGCCAGCCTGCCATGCCTTTGCCGATTGTGATTGCCGACGATTCCCTGCTTGCGCGCAAGCTGTTGACGAAGGCACTGCCGGGGGGCTGGGACGTTGACATCACCTATGCGTCGAACGGCCATGAGGCGCTGGCGTTGTATCGCGACGGCAAGGCTTCCGTGATGTTCCTCGACCTCACGATGCCCGACATGAGCGGTTATCAGGTGCTCGAGACGCTGCGTCACGAAGATCTCAACACCTTCGTGATCGTCGTTTCCGCCGATATCCAGCCGATGGCGCAGGCACGTGTTCGCGAGCTGGGTGCGGTGGCGTTCGTCGCCAAGCCCGTCACCTCGGAGGCACTGTTGCCCATTCTCAAGGAGTATGGGTTGTATGCCTGACACGCTGCTGACGGCGGAGCAACGCGACGCGTTGCAGGAGATCGCCAATCTCGCGATGGGCCGGGCGGCCGCGCGCCTCGCGCTGCTGCTCGGCACCTTCATCGAACTGTCGGTGCCGCGGGTGCGCGTCGTCAAGGCGGCGGAGGCGGGCCGCACGCTGCGCGACATGACCGGCATCCACGAGAACATCACCGCGGTGCGCCAGGGCTTCCGTTCGGACATCAAGGGCGAGGCGCTCGTGCTGTGCCGCAGCGCGGGGCTCGGGCAGCTAGTCTCGCTCGTGGACGGCGCCTACACCGACACCGAATGCGAGACCATCACGCAGGCCGAACTCGTGTTCGACGTCGCCAACGTGCTGATGGGCGCCTGCGTGTCGTCGATCCTCGACGAACTCGGGCGCACGCCGGTGTTTTCGCCGCCCGGGCTGCTCGGCGCCGATATCGCGCTCGACGATGTGTTCCAGCCCGCGGTGCTCGCGTGGAGCGTCGCGCTGCTGCTTGAAGTCAATTTCGGGCTCGAGGACGACGGTTTCCGCGCCCATTTCGTGATGCTGATGGCGGAGGATTCGATCCGCCAGATGAGCGACGCCCTCGATACCCTGCTGTCAAGCTTATGAACCCTACCTCGTCTTCGTTGAGCGACCTCGTGATCGAGCGGGTCAGCTTCGGTATTTTCGTGCTCGACCGCGACATGAAGGTCCTCATGTGGAACCGGTTCATGCACGATCACAGCGGCGTGGCCGCCGAGGACGTGATCGGGCGGCGGCTCTTCGACTGCTTCCCGGAACTGCCGCGCACCTGGCTGTCGCGCAAGCTCGAGAGCGTGTTCCAGCTCGGCAGCTTCGCGTTCAGCTCCTGGGAGCAGCGGCCCTACCTGTTCCGCTTCGATCATGACCGGCCGATCACGGGCGGCGTCGACTTCATGCAGCAGGACTGCACCTTCATGCCGATCACGCGCGGCCGCGAGGTGGAGGCCGTGTGCGTGACGATCTCCGACGTGACCCACGTGAGCGTGATGCAGCGCGAGCGCGAGGAGGCGGTCGCGAAACTGCAGGAATACGCGAATCGCGACGGCCTCACGGGCATCGCGAACCGGCGCTTCTTCGAGGCCCGCCTGCGTGACGAATTCGCGCGCTGGCAGCGTTACGGCGGCAGCTTGTCGGTGCTGCTGTTCGATCTCGATCACTTCAAGACCATCAACGACCGCTTCGGCCACGTGGTCGGCGACAACGTGCTGCGCGTGATGGCGCGCCGCGTCGCCGAGGTGGTGCGCGGGCAGGACACCTTCGGGCGCTTCGGCGGCGAGGAATTCGCGCTGCTGCTGCCCTGCACCGGGCTCGACGAGGCGATGCACGTCGCCGAGAAGATCCGCCAGACGATCGGCAGCACGCCGATCGACGTCGAGGGCGTGCGCGTGCCGGTGACGGCGAGCGTCGGCGGCGCGGCCGCGCACGCGGGCGCCGGGACCTACGAGGTGCTGATCAACGAAGCGGACGCGGCGCTCTATCGCGCGAAGCGGCAGGGGCGCAACTGCTCGGTCGCGTTCGGCTGACGCCGCCGCGACCGCGTCTTCCTGCCCGGTTCAGCTGCGCGCGATGTCCGCGAGCAGGTTCGCGAGCGTGTCCGGCTGCGACAGGAACGGCAGGTGGCTGCTGTCCAGCGTGTGCGCGTGGGTGCGGTTGTCCGGCGTGAACGCATCGGCCTCGGCGATGAAGCGCTGCTGCAGCGCCGGCAGCAACACGCGATCCTGGCTGCACCGGATGTAGTGGCGTTCGATCGCCCCCCAGCGTTCGCGGGTCGTCGCGATCGGCGTCGCGAACGGCGCGGCGGGCACGTCGCAGCTCAGCAGCGCGCACGCGGCCTCGAATGCGGCGTCGCCGGCATCGGCGCACAGCGCCGCCTTCGCGTTGGCCAGGTAGGCGGCGTCGCCGCTGCGCGGATCCATCCGCAGCGCGCCCACGGCGCGCGGGCTCGCGAGCATCAGCGCGCCGAGCCCTTCCCCCTTGTTTTCCGGCGCGCGCACGTAGTCGAGTCCGGCCACGCCCGAGGCGGGCATGAAGGCGGCGAGGTAGACCAGCTTCGCGATCTTCTCGGGCGCGCGCTCGGCGGCGGCCGTGATCGCAATGCCGCCCATGCTGTGCCCGACCAGCACGACTTGCCGATGGCCGAGCGCGCACATCTGGTCGATGGTCTCCAGCACCTGCCGCGCATAGTCGTCGAGCGTGGTGGCCGCGACCGGCGACGGTTCGCTCGCGAACGCGGCGGTGTCGAGCGGGCGGTTCAGGAAGGCGCGCGGAAAGCGCGCGTTGAGACCATGCGCGGGCAGGTCGCGCGCGAGCGTCGCGTGGCCGCGCGCGGCCAGCGTCGGCTGCACGCGTTCATAGCTCCAAGCGCCGTGCCATGCGCCGTGCACGAGCACGACGGGCAGCGCGGCGGCATGCGGGACGGGACGCGCGGAAGCGGGGTCGCGGGATTCGATGGACAAGCGGTGTCTCCTGAAGGATGGACGATCTGCGTCGGTTTCGCGTTATCTTATTAAGTAAATAGTCAGACCCCAAGTTCGATGTGCCCGGTTGGACGACGGCCGCTGCCCCGGGTTTGTCTCATGCAAGCGACAAATCGTTTGTTCCGATTCTCATACCGCGACGATGGCAGTAATTTGCTGCTTTCGCCCCTTGATCGCGCCCCATGAACCTCGACTACTTGTTCTACCTGCGCCCCGCCAAGCCCGGCCCCTACACGCTCGACGACCTGGGCGATGCGCCGCCGCCGATCGGCGCGGCCGACGCGGTGCGCGAGCAGATCGGCCGGCATTTCGCGCGGCTCGACTGGTGCGAGTCGAACGACGTGCCGGGCGCGTGGTTCGGGACCGGCGGCCCGCATCCGGTGTTCCAGTTCACGGTCGAGCCGGACGGCCAGGTCACGAGCTTCATGGGTTCGCGGCTCGAACGGCGGCAGATGCTGACGCTGGCGCGCGGCATGGGGCTGATCGCACTCGAACTGCAGGGCGACATCGTGTTCGCGTGACGCGCGGCGGCCCGTGCGACAAGGCGATTCGAGCGGCAGCGGGTCTTAAAGATTGCTATACTTTCGGCCATTTCCGGCTTCCAGCCGGTAATTTGTGCCTGTCTGCGCCTATCGTTCGCATATCTCGCACGCATTTTCCATCCCCAGCCGGGCATGGCTTCTTCAATCGCCCCCGGGGCGCCCTAGCGGAGCTCGTCTTGGCCGTTTCCAATCCCGTCGTGGACGATACCGAAACCGACGCCGCTGCCGTCACATCGAGCAGCTCTTTCTACCTGGCGATGCGCATCCTGCCCGCCGCGCAGCGCGACGCGATGTATCAGATCTACGCGTTCTGCCGCGCGGTCGACGACATCGCCGACGAGGGCGGCCCGCGCCCCGAACGCGCCGCGGGCCTCGATCGCTGGCGCGCGGACATCGACGCCTGCTTCGCCGGCTCGCCGCGCGCCTCGCTCGTGCCGCTCACGCGCGAGATCCAGGCGTTCAACCTGCAGCGCGCCGATTTCCACGACATGATCGACGGCATGGCGATGGACGCCGCCGAGGATATCTGCGCCCCCGACGAAGCGACGCTCGACCTCTACTGCGACCGCGTCGCGAGTTCGGCGGGCCGCTTGTCGGTGAGGGTTTTCGGGATGCAGGAGGAGCCGGGCCGGCTGCTCGCGCATCACCTGGGCCGCGCGCTGCAACTGACCAACATCCTGCGCGACATCGACGCCGACGCCGAGATCGACCGCTGCTACCTGCCGCGCGAGTTGCTGGCGCGCGAGGGGATCGCGGTCACGGATCCGCGCACGATCGCGCGTGATCCGGCGCTGCCGCGCGTGTGCGCGACGCTCGCCGAACGCGCGCTGCAGCACTTCGCGCAGGCCGACGCGGTGATGGATGCCACGCCGCGCGCGCTGGTCAAGGCGCCGCGCATCATGTCGGGCGCCTATCGCTGCATCCTCGACGCCGCGCGCGCGCGGGGCTTCGCGCCGCCGCGCGCGCCGCTGCGCAAGCCGCGCGCGAAGATGTTGCTGATCGCGGCGCGTTACGCGCTGTTCTGAGCCGATGGCGCGAACCGTCCACGTGATCGGCGCGGGCCTGGCGGGCCTCGCGGCCGCCGTCGCCGCCCAGCGGCGCGGCCACCGCGTGGTGCTGCACGAGGCCGCCGCGCAGGCCGGCGGACGGTGCCGCTCGTATTTCGACCGCACGCTCAACGCGACGCTCGACACGGGCAATCATCTGCTGCTGTCCGGGCACGCGGCGACGCTCCACTACCTGCGCACGATCGGCGCTGCCGACCAGCTGGTCGGCCCGGCGCTGCCCGAGTATCCGTTCGCGGATCTGGTCGCGCGGCAACGCTGGCTGCTGAAGCTCAGCTCCGGTCCGCTCCCGACCTGGATCTTCGACGCGAGCCAGCGCGTGCCCGGCACGACGGCCGCCGACTACCTGTCGCTGCTGCCGCTGCTGCTGGCGCGCCCGGGCCGCACGCTCGCGCAGACCATGCGCTGCGACGGCGTGCTGTGGGATCGCTTCCTGCGGCCGTTCCTGCTCGCGCAGCTCAACGTCGAGCCGCGTCACGCCACCGCCGAGCTGGCGGCCGCGCTGGTGCGCGGCTCGCTGTTCGCTGGCGGGCAGGCGTGCCGGCCGCTCGTCGCGCGCCACGGGCTCGGCAGCGCATTCGTCGATCCCGCGCTGCGGCTGTTGCAGCATGACGGCGCGACGATCCGGCTCGGCGCGGGGGTGCGCGAGCTGGCGTTCTCCGCGGCCGGCGACCGGCTGGAGGCGCTGGTGTTCGACGGCGAACGGGTCGCGCTCGACGCCGGCGACGCGGCGGTGCTCGCGGTGTCGCCCGCGGTCGCGCGTGCGCTCGTGCCGGGGCTCGTCGTGCCCGACGCGTTCAACGCGACGATCACCGCGCAGTTCGCGCTCGAGCGCCCGGCCGCGCTTGCGCCCGTCACCGGGCTCGTCAACGGCACGGCCGACTGGCTGTTCGCCTGCGAGGGCCGGCTGGCCGTCAGCGTGCGCGACGCCGGCCGTCTGCTCGACACGCCGGACGACGCGCTCGCGGCGCTGCTGTGGCGCGACGTGGCGCGCGCCGCCGACCTGCCGGCCGAGACGCCGCCCGCGTGGCGTCTGTCGATCGAGCGGGAGGCCGGTTTCGCGGCGGTGCCGGAACAGGAAATGAAACGTCCGGGCGTGCGTACGCGCTGGCCGAATCTCGCGCTGGCGGGAGATTGGGTCGCGACCGGCCTGCCCGCGACCGTCGAGGGCGCGATCCGCGCCGGCCAGCAGGCCGCCGACGCGCTCCAGACACCATCAGAGAGGGACCGATGAACGATCTCACGGATATGCAAGCACTGGACGCCGCCGATGCGGCGCCCGCTCCCGCCGCGCTCGACGCGGCGGTCACCCGCGCGACCGATGCGCTGCTCGCCGCGCAGAACGCGGACGGCCACTGGGTCTACGAACTCGAAGCGGATTCGACGATTCCGGCCGAATACGTGCTGCTCGTCCATTACCTCGGCGAGACGCCGAACCTCGAACTCGAACAGAAGATCGCGCGCTATCTGCGCCGGATCCAGCAGGCGGACGGCGGCTGGCCGCTGTTCACCGACGGCGCGCCGAACGTCAGCGCGAGCGTGAAGGCGTATTTCGCGCTCAAGATGATCGGCGACGACGAGGACGCCGAGCACATGCAGCGCGCGCGCCGCGCGATTCACGCGATGGGCGGCGCGGAGATGTCGAACGTGTTCACGCGGATCCAGCTCGCGCTGTTCGGCGTGGTGCCGTGGCACGCGGTGCCGATGATGCCGGCCGAGATCATGCTGCTGCCGCAGTGGTTCCCGTTCCATCTGTCGAAGGTGTCGTACTGGGCGCGCACCGTGATCGTGCCGCTCCTGGTGCTGAACGCGAAGCGCCCGGTCGCGAAGAACCCGCGCGGCGTGCGGATCGACGAGCTGTTCAGGAGCGCGCCCGTCAACACCGGCCTGCTGCCGCGCCAGCCGCACCAGAACGCGAACTGGTTCGCGTTCTTCCGGGTGGTCGACGGCGTGCTGCGCGCGGTCGACGGGCTGTTCCCGCGTTATGCGCGCGACCGCGCGATCAACCGCGCGGTCGCGTTCGTCAACGAACGCCTGAACGGCGAGGACGGCCTCGGCGCGATCTACCCGGCGATGGCCAACGCCGTGATGATGTACGCGGCGCTCGGCTACCCGGAGGACGATCCGAACCGCGCGATCGCGCGCCGTTCGATCGAGAAGCTGCTCGTGGTCGGCGAGGACGAGGCCTATTGCCAGCCGTGCCTGTCGCCCGTGTGGGACACCTCGCTCGCCGCGCACGCGCTGCTCGAGACGGGCGAGGCGCGCGCGCAGGATGCGGCCGTGCGCGGGCTGTGCTGGCTGCGTCCGCTGCAGATCCTCGACGTGCGCGGCGACTGGATCTCGCGCCGGCCGCACATACGGCCGGGCGGCTGGGCATTCCAGTATGCGAACCCGCACTACCCCGACGTCGATGACACCGCGGTGGTGGCGATGGCGATGCAGCGCGCAGCGGAACTCACCGGCTCGGACGAGGATCGCGAGGCGATCGCGCGCGCGCGCGAGTGGGTGGTCGGCATGCAGAGCAGCGACGGCGGCTGGGGCGCGTTCGAGCCGGAGAACACCCAGTACTACCTGAACAACATTCCGTTCTCGGACCACGGCGCGCTGCTCGATCCGCCGACGGCCGACGTGTCGGGCCGCTGCCTGTCGATGCTGGCGCAGCTGGGCGAGACGCCCGCGAACAGCGTGCCCGCGCAGCGCGCGCTCGACTACATGCTGAAGGAGCAGGAAGCGGACGGCAGCTGGTACGGCCGCTGGGGCATGAACTACGTCTACGGCACCTGGACCGCGCTGTGCTCGCTCAACGCGGCGGGACTCGGCCATGACGATCCGCGCGTGAAGCGCGGCGCGCAATGGCTGTTGTCGGTCCAGAACGCGGACGGCGGCTGGGGCGAGGACGGCGACAGCTACAAGCTCGACTATCGCGGCTACGAGCCCGCGGCGAGCACCTCGTCGCAGACCGCGTGGGCGCTGCTCGGGCTGATGGCCGCGGGCGAGGTCGACCATCCGGCGGTCGCGCGCGGCGTCGACTACCTGGTCGCGCAGCAGAACGCCGAAGGGCTGTGGGACGAGACGCGCTTCACCGCGACGGGCTTCCCGCGCGTGTTCTATCTGCGTTACCACGGCTACCGCAAGTTCTTCCCGCTGTGGGCGCTCGCGCGCTATCGCAACCTGAAGCGCGCCAACACCCGGCACGTGACGGTGGGGATGTAACGCGCGATGAGCCAAGCAGTCGCAGCGCCGGTGATCGCGGTTGCCGGCATGGCATTCGAGGCGCGCATCGCGCGCGGGCGCGGTGTCGAGGCCGTCTATGCGGCGCGCGCGGACCGGCTCGAACGCGCGCTCACCGACGCGACGGCGCGCGGTTGCGCGGGCATCATCAGTTTCGGCACCGCGGGCGGGCTCGCGCCCGGCCTGGAGCCGGGCACGCTGGTGATCGCCGACGCGATCGACGGGCCGTTCGGCATCGCGCCGACCGATGCCGCGTGGAGCGCGCGGCTCGCCGCGGCGCTGCACGGCACGCCGGTGCAGGCGCGTCTGCGGCGCGGCCGGCTCGCGGCGGTCGGCGCGCCGGTGGTCGATGCGGCCGGCAAGGCGTCGCTGCACCACACGAAGATGGCGCTCGCCGTCGACATGGAATCGCATATCGCCGCCGCGTTCGCGGCCGCGCGCGGCGTGCCGTTCGCGGTGTGCCGGGTGATCGTCGATCCCGCGTGGCGCACGCTGCCGCGCGCGGCCCTCGCCGGCCTGCGCGACGACGGCAGCACCGCGATCATGCCGATCCTGCGCGAACTGCTGCGCGAGCCCGCGCAGTTGCGCGGGCTGCTGCAGGTCGCCGCCGATGCGCGCGCGGCGCGCACGACGCTCGTGCAGGCGCGGCACGCGTTCGAGCAGGCGGACGCGCTGCGGATCGGCTGACGCGCGTCCCGGGGGGAATGAGGCGCGCAGGCGCGCAGGCGCGTCTGCGCGCGGCGCCCGGCCCCGCCGCATCGTTCCATCGATGGTTCGCCCTCCTCGCCTTTCTTTACGGACCGGCTGACGCCGGTTCCTCCCCGTCTTTCTCTTTTCACGTCGCCTGCCGATACGGAACGGTGCGCCTGCGCGGGCTCGGCCGGCCGCCGCCGCGCATCGATTCCGCATTCCTTCGCCGAGCCGCAGCCTTCGGCGACCTGTTCCCGCCCTCAACCCGCCGTCAGGGTTTCCCGCGATCCAATTTACGGTTGCCCGCTTTTTTGGCGTCGTAGTATCCGTTCTGACAACATATGTTTCATAATGTGTTGATTGTGATTCGTATGTTGCAATGAGTCGGATGTCAGGCGCGACACCCCGGGGATCCACTGCGGGGCATCGCCAACCCTAGCGGAGAAGCACCATGGGACGCCGTTCCTTCATGCAGTCCATCATCGCCGTCGCGTTGCTGGGCGCGGGTTTCGCCCACGCGCAGGACAAGACGCTCATCGTCGGCACCGACACCTCGTTCATGCCGTTCGAATTCCGGCAGGGCGACAGGTACGTCGGCTTCGATCTCGACCGGTGGGCGGAGATCGCCAAGAGTCAGGGCTGGAAATACCAGCTTCAGCCGATGGATTTCAGCGGTCTGATCCCGGCCCTGCAGACCCGCAATATCGACGTCGCGCTCTCGGGGATGACGATTCGCGAGGAACGCCGCAAGGCGATCGATTTTGCCGATCCGTACTACGACAGCGGCCTCGCCGCGATGGTGCAGACCGGCAATACGACGGTCCGCGCGATCCCGACGACGAAAACACGCTCGCCACGGCCTGTTTCACCATCACGGACGACGTAGTCCGCTTCGAGGTGCGCGCGCAGGGCGTGCCGCGCTTCACCCAATACGTCGCGCGCGGCGCGGCATCCTGACATCGAGAGGCATGACATGACCACCGTATTCCACCGTGCGCCGCGCGCGACGCTGCCGGTCGCCGTGGCCGGCGACGGCATCGAGATCATCGATTCGACCGGCAAGCGCTACATCGACGCCTGCGGCGGCGCAGCCGTGTCCTGTCTCGGTCACAGCCATCCGCGCGTGATCGACGCGATGCACCGGCAGGCGAGCCGGCTGCCGTACGCGCATTCGTCGTTCTTCACGACGGAGGCGGCCGAAGCGCTCGCGGATCATCTCATCGGGGCCGCGCCCGCCGGGCTCGAACACGTGTATTTCGTCTCGGGCGGCTCGGAGGCGATCGAAGCGTCGTTGAAGCTGGCGCGCCAGTATTTCGTCGAGATCGGCGAACCCGCGCGCCGCCATTTCATCGCGCGCCGGCAGAGTTACCACGGCAACACGCTCGGCGCGCTCGCGATCGGCGGCAATGCATGGCGGCGCGAGCCGTTCCTGCCGCTCCTGATCGACGCCCATCACGTGAGCCCGTGCTATGCCTATCGCGAACAACGCGAGGGCGAAACCGAGGAAGCATTCGCGCAGCGCCTCGCCGACGAGCTCGAGGACACGATCCTGTCGCTCGGGCCGGAGACGGTCGCGGCGTTCGTCGCCGAGACGGTGGTGGGCGCGACGGCGGGCGCGGTGCCGCCCGTGCGCGCCTATTTCCGCAAGATCCGCGCGGTGTGCGACAAGTACGGCGTGCTGCTGATCCTCGATGAAATCATGGCGGGCATGGGCCGCACCGGCTATTTGTTCGCCTGCGAGGAAGACGGCGTCGCGCCCGATATCCTGACGATCGCGAAGGGCCTCGGCGCGGGCTATCAGCCGATCGGCGCCGCGCTCGTCAGCGCGCGGATCTACGCGGCGATCGTCGGCGGTTCCGGTTTCTTCCAGCATGGCCACACCTATATCGGCCACGCGACCGCCTGCGCGGCGGCGCTCGAGGTGCAGCGCGTGATCGCCGACGAGCGCCTGCTCGACAACGTCAAGGTACGCGGCGAGCAGCTGCGCGCCGCGCTGGACGCGCGCTTCGCCGGGTGCGGGCAGGTCGGCGACGTGCGCGGGCGCGGCCTGTTCGTCGGCGTCGAATTCGTGCGCGACCGGGCCGCGAAGACGCCGTTCGATCCGGCCCGCCGGCTGCATGCGCAGATCCGGCGCGAGGCGATGCAGCGCGGCTTGATGGTGTATCCGATGGGCGGCACGGTCGACGGCCGTTTGGGCGATCATGTGCTGCTCGCGCCGCCGTTCATCTGCACCGCGCGCGATATCGACACGATCGTCGAACGTTTCGGCGAGGCGGTCGATGCGGCGCTGGCGGCGAGCCATTGACCCAACCCCCGACTTCACAGGCCCACGTCACCATGACCTCGCGACTTCCCTCTTTCGATCCCGCCGCCGCGACCGATGCGCAGCGCACGGTGCTGCACGACATCCTGAACGGTCCGCGCGGCAACCTGAACGGCCCGTTCCTCGGCTGGATCCACAGCCCGGAACTGGCGCAGCACGCGCAACGGCTCGGGGCCTTCTGCCGCTACCAGACCGGTTTGCCGCTGCGCCTGTCGGAACTGGCGATCCTCGTCACGGCGGCGCGCTGGCGCTCGCAGGCCGAGTGGCACATCCACCTGCCGATCGCGCTCGACGCGGGCGTGCCCGCCGCGACCGCGGAGGCGCTGCGCACCGGCGCCCGGCCCGTCTGCGACGATCCGGCGGACGCGCTGATCGTGCGCTTCGCGAGCGAGCTGTACGACACGCAGCGCGTCTCCGACGCGACCTATCGCGAGGCGGTCGGGCGCTTCGGGGCGACGGTCGTCGTGAACCTGGTGGGCTTGCTGGGCTACTACGCGCTGGTCTCGATGACGCTGAACGTGTTCGAGATGCGGGCGGAGGGGCAAACGGCGCTGCCGTTCGCGGAATGACGCGCCGGCCGGCGCCGCATCGGGCGCCGGCCGGGCTTGGGACTCAGCGGGCCGCGGGCGCGCTGGCGGGCGCGGGCGCACTCGCCGGCACCGGCGCGCTGGCCGGCGCGGGTGCATCGCCCGGATCCTGGTACTGCGGCAGGCCGGCCGGCTCGGCCGATTTGCCCGCTGCGGGCGCGTCGTGGCCCGTATCATCGCCCGGATCGCCGTAGTCGGGCAGCGCGCCCTGCGACGACGCCTCGGCGCCCTTGTAGGTCAGCGAGCGGCGCTGCTGCGTATACGCATCGCGAACGAACGAGTACTTGTCGAGCGCCGCCTGTTGCAGCAGGTCGGTCGCGCCGAGCATGTCCGAGCGCGCGCTGATGAACTGCGCGATATACATCGGGTTGCGCGCGGCGGGCTCGATGTAGTTCAGCAGGTTGAAGCGCACGTCCACCGCGCGGCCGACGCCGTCGCGGAACGAGCTGGGCCCGAAGATCGGCAGCACCAGATACGGGCCGGCCGGCACGCCCCAGCGCGCCATCGTGAGCCCGAAGTCCTGGTGATGCTTGGGCAGGCCGGCCGGGGTCGCGATGTCGAACAGCCCGGCCACCCCGAACAGCGAGTTGATCACGACCCGCATCACGTCTTCCGTCGCATCGGTGATCCGCAGCTGCAGCAGGTTGTTCGCGATGTTGCCGAGGTCGCCGAGGTTCGAGAAGAAATTGCTGACGGCCGAGCGCACCGGCGTCGGCGTCACTTTCTGATAGCCCTTCGCGATCGGCACCGCGATCGCCTGATCGACCGTGTCGTTGAACGTGAAGATCGCGCGGTTCATCGGTTCGAGCGGGTCGCCCGGGTGCCGCTCGGGGCCGGTGGCGCAGCCACCGAGGAACGCGCTGGCGGCGAGCAGCGCCGTCGTCGTGATACGCAGCTTATTCATCGATACCTTGTGGGGGTTGATTCGTCGCACGCGCCGCGCGCGGCTTGCCCATCAGCACGGGCTGGAAGACCACGGCGCCGATCAGCGTGCAGGTGAGCGCGAGCGCGAGCAGCTTGCCCATGCTGGCGGTGCCCGGATGATGCGACAGCCACAGGCTGCCGAATGCGGTGGCCGTGGTCGCGGCGCTGTACAGCACCGCGTGCGTGAGGCTCGATTGCAGGAGGCCGGTCTGGCCCGCGCGCCATGCCATCACGAAGTAGACCTTGAACGCCACGCCGACGCCGAGCATCAGCGGCAGCGCGATGATGTTCGCGAAGTTGAGCGACATCCCGAACACGACGCACAGCTCGAGCGTGACCACGCCGGACACGAGCAGCGGCACGAGCGTGCGCAGCACGTCGCCGAAGCGGCGCAGCGTGATCCACAGCAGGATCGTGATCGACAGCACCGACAGCGCGGCCGCCTGCAGGAACGCCTTGATGATCGTGTCGGCCGAATGCAGGATCGAGATCGGGCCGCCGATCGCGCCCGGATCGGCGGCCTTCACCGCCTTCGCGAAGCGGCGCAGCACCGCGTCGTCGCCGGGATTCGCGCCGGCCGGGATCTTCGGCGAGATCTGCACGAGCGCGTGGCCGTCCGGCGCGATCCAGTCGCGCACCAGTTGCGGCGGCAGCGTGTCGCGCGTGATCGTTTCGGGTCGCAGCAGTTGCGTGAGCTGCGCGAGCGCGATGCGCAGCGAGTCGCCGAACGCGTGTTCCGCGCGGTCGCGCGTTGCGCTGTCGGCGGCCGCGAGCTTCGCGAGCGATTCGGACAGGTGCTTGGCCGCGGCCGCGCCCGGGCCCGGGTGATCTTCCGCCGCATAGTCGAGCAGGCTCGACGTGCGCTTGAGCGCGGCGACCCGCTGCGCGTCGCCGGCCGGCGCGGCCGGCTGCTGGGTCAGCGCGGGCAGCAGCGCGGCCGCGACGGGCGCGACCAGCGCGAGCTTGGCCGGCTGGTCGGCCGGGATGAAGGTATTGAGCGTGGTCGTGCGGCCGACCTCGGGCAGCGCGGCGAGGCGGCTCGCGGCCGCTTCGCCGGCGGCGAGCGAGGGCGCGAGCAGCGCGACGTCGTTGATCGACGCTTCCGGCGAATCCTTGAGCGCGAGCAGCGTCGCCATCGATTCGCTCTTCGGGTCCTTCAGGTGCAGCGGATTGAAGTCGAAATGCAGCTGCGTGAGGAGCGGCAGCGCGCCGACCACGACCACCAGCGTGCCGATCAGGATCGGCTTGCGGTGGTGGTCGAGGTAGTCGTCGATGGGGGCGAGGCGCGGGAACCCCGGCGCGATGCGCTCGCCGGGCGGGGCGAGCAGCTTGAGCAGCGCGGGCAGCAGCGTGAGCGTCGTGGCGTAGGCGACGAACATGCCGACGCCCGCGATCAGGCCCAGTTCCGACACGCCGCGGTAGGCGGTCGGCAGGAACGAGAAGAAGCTGGCGGCGACGGCCGCCGTCGCGAGCGACAGCGGCATGCCCATCGCATGCGCGGCGCCGAGCAGCGCGTGGTCGAGGTTCGCGTCGTGATGCCGCTCCTCGCGGTACTTGACGCCGTACTGGATCGCGAAATCGACGCCGAGGCCGACGAACAGCACCATGAACGCGACCGAGATCATGTTCAGCGAGCCGACCATCATCAGGCCGAGCGCGGCCGTGACGACGAGGCCGACCGCGAGCGTCGCGAGCACCGCGCCGATCATCCGCTTCGAGCGCAGCGCGAGCCACAGGATCACCAGCACGACCACCAGCGTGGCGATGCCGTTGACGGCCGCGCCGTCCTGCACCGACGCGAACTCCTCGTCGGCGAGCGGCTGCTCGCCCGTCAGGCGCACGACGGCGCCGTAACGCTGGCCGAGGTCGAGCGTGCGCGCAACCTCGCGGATGGTCTGCGAGGTCTGCTCGCCCGCCTTCAGCGCCTGGTAGTCGACCATCGGCTGCACGGTCACGAATGCGCGCGCGGGCTGGCGCGCCGCGTCGGAATCGACCAGCGCGCGCCACGAGAACGCGGCGGGGCGGCCGGCCAGCACGTCGTCGACGGTGGCCGCGCTGCGCGACAGCAGCTTGGCCATCGACGGCAGCTTGACCTGCCCGGATTGCAGCGGCAGCCCGAGCGTCGTGGCCAGCGTGGTCGCGAGCCCGGTGATGCTCGGATCCTTCGCGAGCACGTTGATCAGCGGGCGCGCGCTGGCGAGCTGCGCCGTGGTGTCCGCGAGTTCGGACGTCGGCAGGAACAGCAGGCCGTTGCGCTCGAACAGCGGGCCGCCCGCCGGCTCGGACACCTGGCCGATCCTGCCGGCCTCGGTTTCCTTCGCGAGGCCGGCCGCGAGTGCATTGGCCGCGGCGCTCGCGAATTCGGGCGCGGGCGCCTCGACGACCGCGAGGATGGTCTGGCCCCGTTGTGGGAACGCGGTGTCCATCGCTGAACCGAGCGCGGACCACTCGGCGTCGGTCTCGATCAGCTTGCTGACGTCGGTGTTGATGCGGAAGTGATGAGCGACGTAGACGCCGCTTAGCGCGGCGATGACCAGCGACAGCACGACGACCCGGATGGGGCGGCGGACTGACCAGGCGACGAGTTGGACGAGCAGGGATGTCAGCATGGGGACGACTGGCTGGCGTGGAGGCACGGGCAAAACGGCAAGTATACCGGCGAGCCGGTTTCGGAGTGGCGCGGATCCGTCGGGCCCCGGGAGGCGGCCGCACGGGCGAGGCGGGGCGCCGGCGGGCCGGCATTCGTTCCCGGCGCGCGGCCAATGCGGGGCGCCCCCGCGCAATATCTCCGCCCGCCCATTAATTCCGGCTAATTGACCGCTGAGTGTTAAGAAAATGACTTAAGGCGTGGTCCTATTTTCAGCATGGAAATAGTCAAATTCGATCTGGCGGGCGATGGATCGAAAGATAATAAGTCAGTTGGAACTGTGATTTGCCGAACATAGCGTTCGGAGTCCTTATGCTAAATTGTGCATGACATTTACCACATTAAATGCGCGCGATTTACCACATTAAAGCGGGCCGCCGCTGGAACGGCGCGAGGTGAAATCGGGCAGACGTGGGGAGGCGCGGGCAGACGTGGGGAGGCGCAGCGGTGCGTATTGGATAGATCGGCATCGGAGTGATGGCGACAAGGGCAATCTCATGATGCAAGTTGCGTTTCTTTTTCCGGGGCAGGGGGCGTTCCATGCCGGGGCGAGCCGTGCGGTGGCGCAGGTCTGTCCATCCGCACGGCAGGCGCTGCTGGCGATCGACGCCGTGGCGGCGCGGCGGCTCGGCCGTCCGCTGCTCGACGCGCTGTGGGACGAGCGGTGCGGCGTCGAGCGCTTTCTCGCGGAGGCGCCCGACCTGCTGCAACTGGCCATCTACGCGGCGTCCGTGGCCCGCTTCGAGGCCCTGTGCGCACGCGGCGTCCGGCCGGACGTGATGATGGGGCATAGCTTCGGCGAGATCGCCGCACTCGTGTGCGGCGGCGCCTATACGGTCGAGCAAGGCGCCGAAATCGTCTGCGACCGGATCGCGTCGCTGCAGGCGGCCGCGCCGCGCGACGGCGTGATGGCCGCGGTCGCCGCGGCGCCGGAACGGGTGCGCGCGCATCTGGCCGCGCGCTTCCCGGGCGGCGACGCGGGCGTGCGGATCGCCGTCGAGAATCACGTGTCGCAGACCGTGGTCTCGGGGCCGCGCGACGCCGTCCAGGCATTCATTGCCTATTGCACGGCCGAGGGGGTCTCCGCGCAGCGGCTCAATTCGCCCTATGCGTTCCACCATTCCCATCTTGAAAATGCGCGGGGTGAATTCGGGAGACGACTGCGGGTATATATAAAAAATCCATTCAAGTACCGCATATATTCTCCGATACTCAATCGCTTCTATACGGATTCCGATGATCTGGCCGAATCCCTGGCCGGGCATTTTGTCATGCCGGTTTATTTTCGGGACGGCGTGGCCCATCTGAAAACGGCCGGCGTGCGCGTGTTTGTCGAATGCGGCGCGCTGAACGCGCTGAGCAGGATCGTCGTGCGCGTGGCGGGGCCGGGCGCGGTCCGGACCTTCGCGGGTGCGACGGGGGTGCATGAAGAGTTGGACGCAGTTGAGCGAGTTTGTGAATATTTTAAAGGGGAAAGGGCCATGAACGACGATATTCGCGCAAGCAACCTGAATCTGGAGTTCGACGAATTCTGGCGCCACAGCGGCCCGGGGATCGTGGACAAGATCAAGGACGAGCTGCAGCGTTTCTTCACCGCGCGCAGCCTGACGGCCGCGCCCGCGCCGCATCTGCCCGGCATCGGCGCCGGCGTGGCCTTGGCGCCGTCCGACGCGGTGCGTGCGGCGGTCATGTCGCCCACTCCCGTTCCCGTTCCCGTCTCCGTCGCGGCCGAGCCCACCCGCCTCGTGCCGCGCGACCAGCTGTTCGCCGAACTGGTCGCGATCTACGCGGAAGCAATGGAGTACCCGACCGAAGTGTTCAGCGAAACCGTCGAGCTGGAGGCGGAATTGGGGATCGACTCCGTCAAGCAGACCGAGATCATCCAGCGGATCAGCGGCCGCTATGGGCTGCCGCCGCTGCCCGCCAATTTCCGCACCGGCGACTTCAAGGCGATGGGGCAGATCGTCGATTTCGTCTACGAGCATCAGGGCACGGCGGCGCTCGTCGCGGGTTGAGCACGTGCCGATAGAGCACGGCGAGTAGAGAAGACGATCGAATTTGTCTATCGGTCAGGTTCGAATGTTTGGGTATCCTAAGGTCTGCGATTTATGTCGAACGCCTATTTGAAAGGGAAGCGGGTTCTGGTCACGGGCGGCGCGAAGAACGTCGGCAAGGCGATCTGCCGGCGCTTCGCGGAAGCCGGAGCCGATGTCATCGTCAATTTCTTTCATTCGCTGGATGCGTCCAGGCAAACCGTGGAAGAGCTGCGCGCGCTGGGCGTGACGGTCGACGTGATGCGCGCGTCGGTGGCGCAGCCCGCGCAGGTCGATCGGATGTTCGACGAAATCGAGGCGAAGTATGGGCGGCTCGACATTCTCGTCAACAACGCGGCGTCCGGCGCGCTGCTCGGCGTGGACGACATCGCGGCCGAGCACTTCGACCGCGCGCTCGACACCAACCTGAAGGGCGCGTTCTGGTGCGCGCGGCGCGCGGCGCGGCTGATGGCGCGCGCGGGCGGCGGGGCGATCGTCAATGTGTCGTCGGTCGGGTCGACGCTCGTGCCCGCGAACTACCTGGTGGTCGGCACCGCGAAGGCGGCGCTCGAATCGCTGACGCGCTATCTCGCGGTCGAGTATGCGGAACTCGGCATCCGGGTGAACGGCGCGTCGTCGACGCTGATCGACGGCGATGTTGCCGCGCAGTTCCCGGATCCGGACAACACGAAGCGGTCGAGCATCGCCGCGACGCCGCTTGGCCGGCTCGCGACCGCCGAGGATCTCGCCGACGTCGTGCTGTTCCTCGCGTCCGACGCCGCGCGCTGGGTCACGGGGCAGGTCGTGGTGGCCGATGGCGGGCTGTCGCTGTGCAGCGAGGGCTTGTCGCCGCGGCGCGAATGGGCGAAGGCGGCGGCCGGGTCCGGCGCGAACGTGCACCGGGCGAATGGGTCTTCGGCTGCTTCGGCTGCTTCGGCTGCTTCGGCTGCTTCGGCTGCTTCGGCTGCTTCGGCTGCTTCGGCTGCTTCGGCTGCCCAGGGAACCCAGGGAACCCAGGGAACCCAGGGAACCCAGGGAACCCAGGGAACCCAGGGAACCCAGGGAACCCAGGGAACCCGGGCAACCCAGGCAACCCAGGCAACCCAGGGAACCCGGGCAACCCGGGCAACCCGGGCCGAGCCCGTCATCGCGGGCAATCCGCCGCCCGCCGCGAATGCCGCCGCGCCCTCTCCGGGCGTCGCCGTGCCCGCCGCACACGACACCCCAGACGACGGCGACGCGATCGCCGTCGTCGGCATGGGGCTCGCGCTGCCCGGCGCCAACGATCCGCAAGCCTTCTGGCAGGCGCTGCTCGACGGCCCCGAACTGTTCGGCAACGTGCCGCCCGATCGTTGGGACTACCGGTCGTTCTATTCGCCCGATCCGGCGGCGGAGGACAAGAGCTATCAATCCCGTTCGGTGTTCATCGAGCGCTTCGCGCCGGAAGCGGCGCTGCGCGCGGAACTCGACGCGGGCGCCGCGCCGCGCGAACTGACCACGCTGTGGCTGCGCCACGCGCTGCGCCAGGCGCTCGCGGGCGTGCGGATCCGCGTCGGCGACCGCGCGTCGTTCGTGGTCGGCTATACGGCGGACGGCAGCCAGCATCTGGAAGAAGGCATGGTGCTGGCAGGCTTGCGCGAGCGCCTGCGCGCGGTGCTGGACGACGAGGATGCGACGCCGGCCGAGCGTGCGGACCTCGCCGCGCGGATCGACGCGGTGCTGCGCACGCGCTACGCGCGCGGCGCCGGCGAGCTGGCCGAATTCTTCCCGCACCGGGTCGGCGCGAACGCGATGCGCGGCGTGCTGCCCGACGATGCGGAATACATGATGGTCGACACCGCGTGTTCGTCGTCGCTGTATTCGGTGGACCTCGGCATCAAGGGCCTGTTGCTCGGCAAGCACGACGTGGTCGCCTGCGGCGGCGCGTTCGCGCTCGCGCCGCGCGGCTCGATCCTGTTCTCGAAGCTGCACGGTCTGTCGCGCAGCGGCGAAGTGCGGCCGCTCGACGCCGCCTGCGACGGCGTGCTGTTCGCCGACGGCGCGGGCGTCGTGATCCTCAAGCGGCTCAAGCGCGCGCTCGCCGACGGCGATCGCGTGCTGGGCGTGCTGAAGGGCTTCGGTTCGTCGTCCGACGGCAAGGGCAAGGCCATCTACGCGCCGAATTCGGCCGGCCAGAGCATCGCGATCCGCCGCGCGTACGAGCCGGCCGAGGCCGGTCGGGATCTGCCCGATTGGGTCGTCGCGCATGCGACCGGCACGCCCGCCGGCGATCTCGCCGAATTCCAGAGCCTGCGCGAGATGATCCGGCGCGATCGCCCGGTGCAGGTCACGTCGAACAAGTCGCTGGTCGGCCATACCGGCTGGGCGGCGGGCGTGGTGTCGCTGATCCAGGTGCTGCTCGCGCTCGAACACGGCCGGATTCCGCCGCAACACCGCTTCAGCGCGCCGCCGCGCGAGTTCGAACTGGAGACGAGCGGCTTCACGATTCCGCGCGCGCCCGTCGACTGGCCGCCGCGCGCGGACAGCCCGCGCGTCGCGGCCGTGTCGGGCTTCGGCTTCGGCGGCACCAACGGCCACCTGATCGTCAGCGAATACCGGCCTGACCTGCCGATGGCCGTGCGCGCCGCGCCGGCGCGGCGCGAACCGCTCGCGATCGTCGCGTGGTCAGCCAAGTTCCCGGGCCTCGACGACGACGCGGCGGTCACGCGCTGGCTCGCGGGCGAGGGCCCCGCGCCGCGCGCGAGCTTCGGCCTCAGCTATCCGCTGCCCGGTTTCGACCGGGTGCGGATGCCGCCCGCCGTGCTGCGCGCGCTGGACCGCTGTCAGCTGATGGCGCTCGATGCGGCGCATGAGCTGCGCGAGCGGGTCGCGGCTTTCTGGCGCGACCATGCGGATACGATCGGCATCGTGATGGGCCACATGGGCCCGACCCGCAATGCGGCGCTCTATGCGAGCCGCTGCTATCTCGACGACATCGCGACCGCACTGCGCGCCGATCCGCGCACGGCGGCGCAGCCGAGGCTCGACGCGCTGCTCGGGCGGCTCGCCGACGCGACCCGCGCGCTCGTGCCGCCCACCACCGAGAACGCGTTCCCCGGCATGATGCCGAACGTGATCCCGGCGCGCGTCGCGAACTATCACGACCTGCACGGGATGAACATGACGGTCGACGCCGGCCATGCGTCGACGCTTGCCGCATTCGAGGTGGCCGCGCGCGTGCTGCGCAGCGGCGAACTCGACATGGTGCTGGTCGGCGGGATCAACGGCAATTCGGCGGAGGAGGTGCAGCCCGCATTCGATCGGCCGCTGGCCGAGGGCGTCGTGCTGTTCGCCGTGACGACCGGGGCGCGGGCAGAAGCAGCCGGGCTGCCGGTGCTCGCGTGGGTCGACAGCGAGACGTCCGCCGGGGTCGGTGCCCGGCCCGCGCTGCGCGACGCCGACGGGCGCACCGTCACGTATGCGGGCGCGGAGGCGGCGCTTGCGATCCTGCGCGCGCTGGTCGGCACGGAGCCGGCCGCGTCGGTGTCGTTCGGCAACGACGGCGACCGGACCCGGTTCGGCGTGCGGCTCGACCGGCACGCGCCGCCCGCCGCGGGCTTCGCGTCGGCCGCGCGTGCCGATGCGTCGACGTCTTTCGCGCCGCCGACCGTCAAGCCCACCCCGACTCCGCCGCTGCCTGCCGGCGTCGAACCGGCGCGCAGCCCGCTGCCCGCCGCGCTGCGCGCGACGGCGGTCGCGGCCGACGGCGAGCCGCTCGGCGTGACGCGCTATCGGATCGATCTGTGCGATGCGCCGTGGCACGCGGGCGCGGGCCCGATCGCCTTCCTGCCGCCCGCCTGCGTGGTCGTCACCGACGCCCCCGAGCTGCTCGACGGCCTGCCGATGCCCGCGGACCTGGTTGTGCTGTCGACGCGTCCCGGCTCGCTGCCGGGCGTGCGGTTGTACGTCGTCGCGCCGCGCGACGAGCGCGCCCTGGCGGGCCTGCTGCCCGCCGGCGCGCGCCACGTGCGCGTGCTGTCGTCACTGGGGGCGAGCCGACTGCCGGCCGGCCGGGCGGCCCCGCCCGCGCCGGAGCGGCTCGCCTTGCACGATCTCGCGTTCCTCGCGCTCAAGCAGTGCTACGACGACGTCGCCGCGGAAGGGTCGTGTCTCGCGCTGCTGCTCGATGCGACGACCGAGGGCGTGCTGCATCCCGATGCGGGGATGTTCTCCGGGCTCGTGAAGGCGCTCGCGATCGAGCTGCCGAATGCGCGCGCGCTGGCCGTGTTCACCGATCGCGGCGATCCGCGCGGCGCGATCGCGCAGGCGGAGCACGAGAGCGGCGCGCGTCAGCTGCTGCCGGTGGTCGTGCTCGACGGCGCGCGCCGCCTGACACCGCGCGTGACCGAGGAGGCCGGCGCGCTGCCGGCCGACGGCCTCGCCCGGCTCGGCCCCGATTCGGTGGTGGTCGCGGTCGGCGGGGCGCGCGGGATCACGGCCGAACTGATGAAGGCGGTCGCCCAGCACTTTCGGCCCACGCTGTACCTGATCGGCAGCAGCGCGCTCGACGCCTACGGGCCCGACGTGTTCGCGGGCAGCGACGAGGCGTTCGCGCGCCGTCGTCCCGACTACATCCGCGAACAGAAGGCGCGCCATCCGTCGCTGCCGCTGCCCGTCATCATCAAGGCGTTCGAGCGCCAGGTGGAGGCCCGCGCCGCGCGTCGCAATCTCGACGTGATGAAGTCCTACTGCGGGCCGCACAAGGTGCGCTACCTGCGCGCCGACGTGCTCGACGCGGACAGCGTGCGCGCGGCCGTGCAGCGGATCGTCGCGGGCGGGCAGCCGGTGGATCTCGTCGTCAACGCGGCGGGGCTCAACCGCTCCGCCTCGGTGCAGGTCAAGTCGTTCGACGATTTCGTCGCGGTCCGCGACATCAAGATCCGCGGCTACTGGAACCTGCGCGACGCGTTCGCCGATGCGCCGCCGCGCGCCTGGTGCAATTTCGGCTCGTTCATCGGGCTGACCGGGCAGGCGGGCGAAACCGACTACGCGGCCGGCAACGATTTCCTGAACACGCAGGCGAGCGACCGGCATGCGCGGCTCGGCCAGGATGAATTCACGATCGGCTGGACCCTGTGGCGCTCGGTCGGCCTGGGCGCGAATCCGGTCACGCGCGCGTTCCTCGAGAAAAGCGGCCTGTTCACGAGCATGCGGACAGCGGAGGGCATCCATCACTTCCTGCGCGAGATCAACCTCGCCGGGCGTGCGCCGAATTCGGTGCACCTCGGCGCGGCCGAGCGGCGCGCGATCGACGCGCATCTGCCCGCGTTCTTCGAGCCGAACGCGCCCGCCCACGCGCAGCCGGGCCGGCACGATTTCTACCTGGGCCGCGAAGTGGCGCGCAGCGACGACAGCGTGACCTTCGAACGGATCTTCGACCTGCGGACCGACGCCTATCTGCAGCACCATGTCGTCAACCGCTTCGCGACGCTGCCCGGCACCTTCGTGCCGGAGCTGGCCGCCGAGGCCGCGCTGCGGCTCGCGCCGGGATTGCACGTGGTGGGCTTCCGCAACGCGTCGTTCCGGCACTTCCTGCGCGTCTACGACACCACGCGGCCGAGCGCGAAGCGGATTCACGCGCGGCTCGCGGGCCGCGACGGCGATGCGCTCGTGGTGGCGGTGCGGATCACGGGCGACGTGCTCGCGCCGACCGGCCAGGTGCTCGTGCGCGACAAGCTGCACTTCGAGATCGACGCGCTGCTCGCGCCGCACCATGCGCGTGCGCCGCTGTGGCCCGCGCAGGCCGACGACGCGTGGCAGCCGGTGCCCGATCCCTATCACTTCGCTGCGGCGCCCGTGCGGCTCAGCGGGCCGTTCGTGTCGACCACTGACACGGGCGTCGGCGCGGCGGGCAAGACCGCGCGCTACCAGCTGAACGTGGCGCCCGACGATCCGGTGTTCTCGCGCTTCGCGATCCCGAGCATCCTGCTCGACGGGCTCGCGCGCGTCGCGGTGCTGAACCCGGTCGGCGGCGACTACATTCCGCTCGCCGCGCCGGTGTCGATCGGCCGCATCGATCTGTACGAGGACGGCAACGACATCGAGCTGGCGCACCGCTACGCGCGCATCGACCTGTCGGCGACGCCGCGCGAGTTCGCGCTGGAGGGCGGCCACGGCGGCAATCGCTTCGTGGCGGCGCGTCCCGACGGCCGGATGCTGATGCAGATGCAGGACGTGACGGGCGTCGTGATCGGCTACGTGCACCGCGTGACGGGCATCTACGCGACCCGCGCCGAAGTCGAGGCGGTGGTGGCGGCGGCGGCCGAGCGGGTCGTCGCATGAGCCGGCCGCGCCTCGCCCCCGGTCCGCGCGGCAGCCTGTTGATGGGCAATCTGGCCGAGTACAAGCACAACCCGATCACGATGCTGCTGCGGCTGCAGCAGCAGTACGGCGATGTCGTGCGCAACCGGCTCGGGCCGTTCCTCACGCATGCGCTCGCGCATCCCGAGCACGTGCAGCACGTGCTGCAGGACAATCACCGCAACTACGTGCGCGGCCGCTTCTACGACAACTTCAAGCTGTTCTTCGGCGACGGCCTGCTGACGACCGACGGCGAGTTCTGGCGCCGCCACCGGCGCGCGGTGCAGCCGTTGTTCCACAAGAAGCAGGTGGAGGCGCACGCGGCGGCGGTCGGCGATGCGGCGCTCGCGCTCGCGAACCGCTGGAGCGCGCTGCCGCCCGGCGAATCGGTCGACGTGGTCGAGGACATGATGCACCTGAGCCTGCGCATGCTCGGCCTCATGGTGTTCAACACCGACATCTCGACGCACGCGGAGCAGGTGGGGCCGGCGGTGCGCTTCGGCATCCAGGCGATGATGCCGCAGGGCAACCTGAACGACTTCATTCCGCGTTGGGCGCCGACGCGGTTCAATCGCCGCATCGCGCTCGCGCGGCGCGGCATCGATTCGATCGTCGCGCGCATCATCGCCGATCATCGCGAGGCGCGCTGCGAGGCGAGCGACGTGATCTCGCTGCTGCTCAACGCGCGCGACCCGGACACCGACGTGCCGTTCACGCAGCAGGAGGTGCACGACGAGGTGATGACGGTGTTCCTCGCCGGCCACGAGACGACGGGCACCGGTCTCGCCTGGGCGCTGTACGCGCTCGCGCAGCATCCGGCCGTGCTGCGCAATCTGCGCGACGAGCTGGATGCGCGGCTCGGCGGCCGCGCGCCCGGTGCGCAGGACTTCGAGCAGCTGCCGTACCTGTCGCAGGTGGTCGACGAGGTGCTGCGCGTCTATCCGCCGATCTGGGGCTTCACGCGCGACCTCGTCGACGACGACGAGATCGGCGGCTATCACATCCCGGCGGGCTCGTCGGTGTTCATGTCGCCGTACGTCACGCATCGGCATCCGGCCTTCTGGCGCAATCCCGACGCGTTCGATCCGGACAATTTCGCGAGCGGCGCGACGACCCGCCACAAGTACGTGTACTTCCCGTTCGGCGGCGGCATGCGCAAATGCATCGGGTTCCAGACCGCGCTGCTGCAGATGCGGGTGCTGGTCGCGGTGGTCGCGCAGCATTTCGATCTCAATGCGCTGCCCGGCCATCCGATCGAGCTGGGCGCGATGATTTCGCTGCGGCCCGTGCACGGCATCCGGCTCATCGTGAAGCCGCGCGAGCGGCGGCGCAGCCATCTCGAACAGGCGCGCGAGCAGGCGCTCGCGCGCGCCGCGCGGCCCGACGCCGGGTCGCCGGCGGACCGTGCCCGGCCCGCCGATCCGGCCGCCGCGCCGCCGCTGCCGGCGCCGCCGTCCGCGCCGCGCCCCGCGACCGTGCCGGCGTGGCGCTACACCTGGCAGCCGGCGCCCGTCGAGCTGCCCCCCGAAAGCCCGTCGCCGCGCCTGAGCGGGCGGCGGATCGCGATCGTCAACGGGCGCGCCAGCACGGTCGAGCGGGTCGCGGCGGCGCTCGCGCGCACCTGCGCGAAGGTCACGGTGTTCGCGCCCGAGCACGGCGTTGATCCGGCCGCCGCCGCCAAGGTGCTGGTCCACGCGGCCGGGCCGTTCGACGGGATCGTCGACCTGGGCGTCGAGGCGCCGTTCGCGCTCGACGCGGCCGACGCCTGGGAAGCGCCGATGCGGCGCAGCGTCGCGCTGCTGCAGGCCTGCTACGCGGACTGGGCGGCCGAGGAGGACACCGAGCGCTTGTTCTATCTCGCCGTCACCTGGATCGACGGCCTGATGGGCTACGGCGACGGCGGCGCGCAGCCGCTCGGCGGCTTGTGGGCCGGCCTCGCGAAAACGCTGCCGCAGGAGCTGCCGAACTGCAACGTGCGGGTGCTCGATGTGTCCGCCGACGAGATCCGCCGGGCCGACCAGCTGATCGCGCGCGAGCTGTATCGCTGGGGGCTGTACGAGATCGGCTATCAGCAGGGCCGGCGCTACACGCTGCAGGCGCGGCGTCATGAGCTGCCGCCGCTCGCGGTCGATACCGGGCCCGCGCTGGGGCCGGGCGACGTCGTGCTGTTCTCGGGCGGCGCGCGCGGCATCGGTTTGCTGTGCGCGCGGGCGCTGGCCTCCCAGACAGGCTGCACGGTGGTCGTCACGGGCCGCGAGCCGCTGGCCGACGGCAGCGAGGCGTGGCTCGCGCTCGACGACGACGCGTTCCGCCGCTACAGCCACGATCAATTGCGGCAGGCGACGCCCGAGCAGCCGCCGAAGGTGATCCGCGATCGCCTGTTGGGCCTGAAGCGTCGCCGCGAGCTGAAGGCGGCGCTCGACGACGCGGCCGCGCGCGACCTGCCGCTGCGCTACCGGGTCTGCGACGTCACCGATCGCGGCGCGGTGCGCGCGCTGTTCGACGAATTCGGCGAGGCGCTGCGCATGGTGATCCACAACGCGGGCGTCGATCAGCCGGTGCGGCTCGCGCAGAAGCGGGCGGACGACTTCGTGCAGATCGTGCGCACCAAGGTGCTCGGCTTCGCGAACCTGTGCGAGGCGGTGCGCCAGCGGCCGCGCATCACGCAGTTCTGCAACGTCGGATCGCTGACGGGCCGCTGGGGCGGCATGACGGGCGAAACCGACTACGCGGCGGCGAACGAGGCGCTCGCGCGTCTCGGGATGTGGGCGCGCCATCGCGCGCTGCCGCCCGCATGCAGCGTGAAGACGCTGGTCTGGCCGACCTGGGAGGGCGTCGGAATGATCACGAACTTCGCGGTCACGCAGCGCTACATCACGCCGATGAGCGTCGACGAAGGCGTGCGCCACTGGCTGCGCGAGCTGGCTGCGCCGGACAGCGGCGAGGTGATGTTCATGGGCGCGGTCGGCCGCGCGCCGACGCCGCTCCAGATCAAGGGCTTCCCGGTCATCCGCGAGCTGCCGAATCTCGCCGAGCTGGTCGCGCGTCATCACCACGCGGGCGAGCCGCTGCGGTTCCGGCCGTCGAAGCGCTTCGAAACCCGCTACACGCTCGATCCGGCCGTCGTGCCCTATGCGAACGCGTTCCGGCTCGGCGGCCGCGTCGCGCTGCCCGCGTCGCTGCTGCTCGAACACGCGTGCGCGCTGGCCGACTGGGTGATGCCGCCGACGGGCGAGGCCCGTTTCCTCGGCGAGCTGGCCGACGTCGTGCTGCATCTCGACGCGCTGCCGATCGCGGCGGGGCTGGGGCAGTCCGTCACGCTGCGCAGCGCGGCGGTGGGCTACCTGATCGGCGACGTGTGGCGCGTCGACGTGCGGTGCGGCGATGCGGATACGCAGGCTGAGCTGCTGAGCGCGACGCTCGTCTACCGGCTGCAGCCGGAACAGGTCGGCGCGGTGCTCGCGCGGCCGCTCGCCGGTCCGCCCGCGCCGCTGCGCGCGGCGGACCCGCCGCTCGCGGCGTGGAACGGCGAACTGCTGCCGCCCGGCGAGTGGCACGCGCCGGGCGACGCGGCGGCGGGCATCGCGCGGCTCGGCCGCGTGCCGGCCGCCGAGCCGGGCGCGCTGTGGAACGGCCCGGTGACGCCGGCGCTGCGCCTGCCGGTGAACCATCTCGAACAGATCCTGCGCGCGCTGCTGGCGGATTGGCAGGCGCTCGCCGTGGAGCCGCCGTCGTGCTGGCGGATCGGCGCGCTGAAGCTCGCGCCGCTGCCCGCCGCGTCGGCCGACACGGTGGTCGAGTACACGACGGGCCGCTTCGCGGTGCTCGACGCGCGCGGCTACATGCTGCTGCGGCTGGACGACAGCCGCGTCGACGCCGCGACGGCGTGCGCGGACGGCGAGCTGGCCGCGCCGTTGCGCGCCTGAGCGCCGCGCGCCGCATCAAGGAACCCAGGGCAACCATGACGAACCGCGACTACAGCAAGCGTTACTGCATCATCGGCGCCGGGGCCGCCGGCATCACGACGGCCAAGAACCTGCGCGAGCAGGGGATCGAGTTCGACCTGATCGAACGCGAGGACGAGATCGGCGGCACCTGGTACTACGGCAAGCCGTGCAGCGCGATCTACCGCTCGGTGCACATGATCAGCTCGCGCGCGTTCTCCGAGTACACCGACTATCCGATGCCGGCCGACTACCCGACCTATGCGCGCGGCGATCAGGCGCTCGCCTACCTGCGCGATTACGCACGGCGCTTCGGCGTGTACGAGCACGTGGAATTCAATCGCACGGTGCTGGAGATCGCGCCGGCCGCGGACGGCGTGCTGTGGCGCGTCGAACTCGATCGCCGCGAGGTGCGCGAATACCGCGGCGTGGTCGTCTGCAACGGCCATCTGTGCAAGCCGCAGGTGCCGGATTTTCCGGGCCGGTTCGACGGCCTGCAACTGCATTCGGCGCAATACAAGACCCCCGAGGTGTTCAAGGACCGGCGGGTGCTGGTGGTCGGCGCGGGCAATTCGGGCTGCGACATCGCGGTCGAGGCCGTGCACCACGCGAAGGCGGTGTACCACAGCACGCGGCGCGGCTATTTCTACTGGCCGAAGTTCCTGTTCGGCATCCCGGCCGACCGCTGGGCCGAGTGGCCGCTCAAGCTGCGCATGCCGCTGTGGGCGCGGCGCTTCTTCGGCGAGCGGCTGCTGCGCCTGACGACGGCCGGCCAGCCCGAGGAATACGGCCTGCCGAAGCCGGACCACAAGCTGTTCGAATCGCACTTCATCATCAACTCGACGCTGTTCTACCACCTAGGACATGGCGACCTGGTCGCGAAGCCCGATGTCCGCGAGCTGAAGGGCGACCGCGTGGCGTTCGCCGACGGCAGCGAGGCGCAGGTCGACGTGATCGTCTACGCGACCGGCTTCCAACTGAGCTTTCCGTTCCTCGACGCGTCGTACCTGACGTGGGACAAGATGCAGCCGCACTTGTACCTGAACATCTTCGACGCCGCGCATCCGAACCTGTTCTTCATCGGCCTGTTCCAGACCTCGACCGGCAACTGGCCGCTGATGGACTATCAGGCCCAGCTCGTCGCGCGCTATCTGGCCGCGCGCGAGGCCGCGCCAGCGCGTGCGCGCCGCATCGACCGGCTGGTCGCGCGCGGCCGCGCCGACTCGACCGGCGGGATCCAGTTCAGCGACACGCAGCGGCATGTGATCGAACTCGAGCATTTCACGTACCGGCGCGCGCTCAAGCGGCTGATCCGCGCGCTGCCCGCGCGGCGCGCGGCCGACGTCGCGCGTCCGGCGGCCGCGCAGGGCGCGCGGGCGCGGGAGGCGTGATGAGCGCGGCGATCGTCTCCGTCGAACATGTCAGCAAGACCTACCTGATGGACAGCGTGGAGGTCGTCGGGCTCGCGGACGTGTCGGTGCGGCTCGACACGAACCGCTTCACGGTGCTGAGCGGGCCGTCCGGCAGCGGCAAGACCACGCTGCTCAATCTGATCGGCTGCATCGACCGGCCCGATCGCGGCCGCGTGACGGTGGACGGCCAGGATACGGCCGAGCTGTCGGACAACGCGCTGTCGGATTTCCGCGCACGCCGCGTCGGCCATATTTTCCAATCGTTCAATCTGCTGCCGGTGCTGTCGGCCTACGAGAACGTCGAATATCCGCTGCTGATGGCGCGGCGGCCCGCGCGCGAACGCGCCCGGCGCGTGTCCGAACTGCTCGACGCGGTAGGCCTGGGCGGCAAGGGCGCGCACCGGCCGAGCCAGCTGTCGGGCGGACAGCGGCAGCGCGTCGCGATTGCGCGCGCGCTCGCGGCCGGCCCCGCGCTCGTGCTCGCCGACGAACCGACCGCGAACCTCGACAGCGTGACCGGCCAGGCCATCATCGCGCTGATGCGTCGCATGCAGCGCGACAGCGGCGTGTCGTTCATCGTGTCGTCGCACGATCCGCAGGTGCTCGACGCGGCCGACGCCATCGTGCAGATCCGCGACGGCCGGATCATCGGCGAGCGTCGCATGACCGAGGAGGCGCAACGCTGATGCATACCTTCATGTTGGCGCTGCGCAACCTGCAGCGGAACCGGCGGCGCTCGATCACGACGCTGCTCGCGATGATCGTCGGGGTGTGCGCGATCCTGCTGTTCGGCGGCTTCAGCAAGGACATCACGCTCGGGCTGCAAACCGATTTCGTGCGGCGCAGCGGTCACCTGCAAATCCAGCGGCACGGCTATTTCCAGTACGGCAGCGGCAATTCGGTTGCCTATGGGATCCAGGACTATGCGCGGCTGATCGCGCGCCTGCGCGACGATCGGGTGCTGAGCCCGATGATCGAGGTGCTCACGCCGACGCTGCAATTCGGCGGAATCGCCGGCAATTTCGCGGCGGGCGTCTCGCGCACGGTGCTCGCCCAGGGCGCGGTGGCCGCCGACCAGAGCCGCATGCAGACCTGGAACGAGTACGGCTTCCCGCTCGCGCCGAAGCCGTACGCGCTGGCCGGCACCGCGCCCGACGCGGCGGTGGTCGGACGGGGCGTGGCGCGCGTGCTGCGCATGTGCGGCCCGCTGCACGTGCCGGACTGCGGCGACGCGGCCGCGCAGCCGGCGGCGAGCGCGGCGAGCGCGGCGAGCGCGAGCGCGGCC
>NZ_JBXAPG010000017.1:121833-143016 GCF_058803765.1 Burkholderia sp. GW821-FHT14F03 | reverse complement strand
ATAGCGCCATCGGCGGCGTTGCGCCGATGGCCAGACTTCCCGTATCGAGAAACAACCTCTTGACGCTTCACAGCTAGCGCGACGACCCCGCGTCGATCTCGCCAAGCCGCTCGCGGCAGAAATCGACGAACGACTGCGCCTGCTTCGTGAGCTGCCCGCGCTTCAACCGCGCGCTGACGAGCCCCGACGGGCTGACGGTTTCGCTGAGCCGGGTCGTCACGACGCGTTGGCCGTCGTACGTGTATTCGGAATACGGGCGCGTGACGAGCAACGAGAAACCGAAATTCCGGCCGACCATGCCGCGCACCATCTCGATCGACGGCGACGCGAACACGATGTTGGGGGTGAGCCCGAGGTCGTGGAACAGGCTGACGAAATAGGTTCGGCTCGGCTGCACGTCGAGCAGGATCATCGGCTCGACGCCGAGTTCGCGAAGCGACACATGCGCCTGGCCCGCGAACCGGTGCTGCTCAGGCAGCAGGACGTACGGCTGCTGCGGCGGCATCAGCGGCTCGGTTTCGATCGTGCCGTCGAGGTCGTGGTCGTACAGGAGGGCAAGATCGAACGAGCCGGCCGTCAATCCTTGCACGAGCTCCTGCTGATCGCCGTCGCGCAGCCGGATGCTGACGCCCGGATAGCGCTCGCGAAAACCCGCGAGCAGTTGCGGCAGATAGAGCGGCGCGACCGTCTCGAAGCAGCCGATGTCGATCTGGCCGGTGACGACATCATTGTCGGCGAGCGCGTTCTGCTCGAACGCGTGCGCGATGCGCAGCAGCTCCTGCGCCTGCCGGTAGAAGCGCGCGCCGACGGGCGTCAGCGACACGCCCTGCGCGTGATGCCGGATGAAGAGCGTCACGGCGAAGCTTTCCTCCAAGCCCTTGATCGCGCTGGAGACCGACGGCTGCGCGATGAAGAGCTGGCGCGACGCTTCGGCGACGCTGCCGCATTCCACCGTCGCCACGAAGTACTTCAATTGCCGCAAAGTATAGTGAGCCACAGGCACCTCTGCCACTCGGCCCCGACTGCCGCGTCGGGGCGCATGCTGTCCATTGCCTCACGCAGCACATTACCGGAAGAAGCCGGCGCCGGGTTTCCCGCTGCAGAGCTTTTTCGTGGGCTTCGAAAATATTTTTAGTATTTCTCCCTCGCGGCTCGCGTGGCGCACCATCGGCTCCGATCTGGATCATGCTGCGGTTGCCGTGGCGGCGGAGCGTCGGCTCGCGCCGGCGCACATGAGGGCGCAGTGACCTTCGCCGCGTGTCCAGTCCGATCATCGACAATCGCGCCGCCGCGCACCGGCTGATACCGGACGCATGCAGCGGCGCGCAGGACAGGAGACATTGCCATGACGAACGTGGAGCGCAGCGCGTCCCCCGTGATAGAGAAATACACGATCGGCCATGTGCCGCCCGCAGACCGGCACGGCAGGGTGAGCGATCTGTTCACGCTGTGGTTCGGCGGCAATATCGCGCCGCTGCCGATCGTGACCGGTGCGCTCGGCGTGCAGATCTTCCACCTGAACCTGATGTGGGGGATCGTCGCGATCGTCGTCGGCCAGGCGGTCGGCGGCGTGCTGATGGCGCTGCACTCCGCGCAGGGGCCGCGGATGGGCATTCCGCAGATGATCCAGAGCCGCGCGCAGTTCGGTTCGTGGGGGGCGTTGCTCGTCACCGTGATCGCGGCCGTGATGTATGTCGGCTTCTTCGCGTCCAACATCGTGCTTGCCGGCAAATCGGTGCACGGCATCGCATCGTCCGTGCCGGTGCCGGTCGGCATCGTGATCGGCGCGGTGGGATCGGGGCTGATCGGGATCGTCGGATATCGGGTCATCCACATCCTGAACCGTATCGGCACGTGGGTGCTCGGCATCGGCATCCTGGTCGGCTTCTGGATGATGCTCACGCACATCGAGACCGACGACTTCCTCACGCGCGGCGGCTTCAGCTTCGCGGGCTGGCTCGCGACGGTGTCGCTGTCGGCGCTGTGGCAGATCGCGTTCGCGCCGTATGTGTCGGACTATTCGCGCTACCTGCCGGAACACGTCGGCGCTGCCGCGACGTTCTGGGCGACCTATCTCGGCTCCACGCTCGGTTCCACGCTGGCGTTCATCTTCGGGGCGGTTGCGGTGCTCGCGGCCCCGGCCGGCGCCGATACGATGGATGCGGTCAAGCAGGTGACCGGCCCGCTCGGCCCCCTGATGCTCGTGCTGTTCCTGCTGAGCGTGATCAGCCACAACGCGCTCAATCTGTACGGCGCGGTGCTCGCCGTGATCACGTCGGTGCAGACCTTCGCCCACCGGTGGATCCCGACCGCGAAGGCGCGCGCCGTGTTGTCCGTGGTGATCTTCGTCGCATGCTGCTACGCGGCGATCGGCGCATCGACGAATTTCGTCGCCCAACTCGTCAATCTCGTGCTCGCGCTGCTCGTCGTGCTGGTGCCGTGGACCGCGATCAACCTGATCGACTTCTACGTGATCCACAAGGGCAAGTACGACATCGCATCGATCTTCATGGCGGATGGCGGGATCTACGGCCGCTTCAATCCGCAGGCGCTGATCGCGTATGCGATCGGCATCCTGGCGCAGATTCCGTTCATGAACACGCCGATGTACGCGGGCCCGATTCCGGCGCTGCTCGATGGCGCGGATCTGTCGTGGGTGATCGGGCTGGTGCTGACGTCGCTGCTGTATTACGGGCTCGCGATGCGGGGCGGCGAGTCCAGGCGCCGGCAAGCCGGCGCGAGACTGACGTCGACGATGATGGGGGGAACGGAAGGGCTGGAGTAACGGGGCAGGGCGTACGCCGCCGCGTCGGGCGCGGCGCGGCGCGGCGGCGTGGCATGGTAATGCTGACGGCCCTGATCGAGAAGCATGTTCACGGAACGGACGAAATGGGTCGGCGCGTGACGCGGCAATAGCTTGAATCGATCGTTCATCCGGACGGAGCCTCGGCGACAGGCATTCGCCAAACACCCGGCTTTCCGGAAACCCGGCCGAGTGAGCCCCCATAAAAATGACCGGCTCAGTCTCGCGCATCGACCCGAGAGGGATCAGGAAGTCACGGAACGGGATCGAGCGTGTCGCCGGCGACTGCCGGTCACATCGACGGGTACTCGCTACGCTGCTCGCGTACCAGGCTCACTGCGCGCGCTCGGACCTCCGGG
The DNA here is from genome assembly GCF_058803765.1 of Burkholderia sp. GW821-FHT14F03. NCBI lineage: Bacteria > Pseudomonadati > Pseudomonadota > Betaproteobacteria > Burkholderiales > Burkholderiaceae > Burkholderia > Burkholderia sp. GW821-FHT14F03. The sequence continues at coordinate 139,854 of NZ_JBXAPG010000017.1, read as the reverse complement.
GAAAACTTGTTTGGCTTTTGATTCATGGCTCCGTTGTCTCAAGATGAAGTGGTCGTGACGATCAACGGCCGGAAGCACGGGTTGTGGCGGGCCGTCGATCAGCACGGCGCGGTGCTCGATGCGCTGGTGCAGCGTCGCCGCGACACAGCAGCAGCCAAACGGCTGATGCGCACGTTGCTCGGGCAGCCATGGCTGCCCGCGTGTGATGATGACGGACAAGCTACGCAGCTACGCGGCGGCGAACAACGAACTGGGTCTGAACGTCGGGCATCGGCAGTACAAGGGATTGAACAACCGGGTGGAAAATTCGCATCAGCCGACCCGGGTGTGCGAGAAGGTGATGCGGCGGTTCAAATCGGCACGCCAGCTTCAACGATTTGCCTCGGCCCATGGACAGGCTTCGAATTCGTTCATGGGGTGCCGCAACAATCGCAGCGCGCTGTGCAAACGCGGGGCATGTGCCCAGGCCTTCGCGGCCTGGGAAAGGGCCTTCATGCGACCGCATGCCGGCGTAAGCCGATCGATACTCGCCTCACTCATCCTGGTTTGTCCGGTTGCCGCACAACCTGCCAGTGCCGTTCAACCATGCGCAGGCTCAGCGGAAAACAGTAGTACAACCAAACGGCGTGGCAGATGATGTCCGGCGGAACCGGTAGCCCCTGAACGAAACCGGTGCCTCGGTCGACGGCAGAATGGAGATGAATACCTTCTTCCTTTCCCATTATATTTATCGACTTCGGCGACAAACTGACAGTACCGATCCGAGAGGCCGTGGCGAGGGCAATCTGTGAAGCTTGCGGGGAGCGGGCAGAACATCTGGATGATCACGCGACAGTGGCGGGTATCCGCGCGGCGAGGTAATCCGCGAAATCACTACCGACTTCAGGGTGGCGGAGGCCAAACTCAATGGCTGCTTTTAGATAGCCAAGCTTACTGCCGCAGTCGTACCGAGTGCCGGCGTACTTGTATGCGAGCACTTGTTCCTCAGAGAGTAAGGCTTGAATCGCGTCGGTCAGTTGATGTTCTCCACCTGCGCCGGGCTTTAGCTCGCGGAGGTGTTTGAAAATCCGCGGTTTAAGGATGTAGCGACCAACAACACCCAGGTTGGATGGCGCAACGTCAGGTGCAGGTTTTTCGACGATCCCTGACATCTTAATGATCGATTCCTCCCATTCCTTGCCGTCGATAATCCCATATGATTTCGTTTCGGAGGAGGGGATTTCTTCGACCCCGATGACCGAGCTATGGTAGTGATCGAACACGTCGACCATTTGCTTCAAGATGGGAGGTTCACCATCAAGCAGGTCGTCAGCCAAAATGACGGCGAATGGATGATCGCCAACGAGCTTTTCCGCGCAGAGCACGGCATGCCCGAGCCCAAGCGCTTCAGGCTGCCGTACGTAAAAGCAGTCCACGTTGCGCGGCTTGATGCTTCGCACAAGATTCAGCAGCTTTTCCTTGCCACGGGCTTCGAGTTCCGCCTCGACCTCGTATGATTTATCAAAATGATCTTCAATGGCACGTTTGCTTCGCCCCGTAACGAAGATCATCTCGGTGATCCCGGCCGCGATCGCTTCCTCGACAGCGTACTGGATCAGAGGCTTATCGACGACAGGCAGCATTTCTTTGGGGCTGGCCTTGGTGGCCGGCAGAAACCGCGTACCGAGACCGGCTACGGGGAAAACAGCTTTAGTTACTTTCAGCATTGCATTTTTTCCGGTAAAAATCGTCGCCGGTCGGCACGAGTTATTGAAAAAATTCATCCGATCGTCTTTTCCTGGATCCAATGAACGATCAGTAGGATTCTATTCTGGATAGGGATTTGCAACGGGCACGCGCCTACCGCGCCAATGGACGTGGGTGCCAACTGAAGTACCGAGCCATCGGAACGCCAGGAGGATGTCCCGTAGCGGAATCAACGGAAGACTGGAAATAAACTTCCTCCACCGCCACAGCCTCGTGCGTGGATAAGCAAGCGGGCCACTGTGCCGACCACGATGCGGATGGCCAACACCATCATGGCGGCGTGTGAAGACGACAGCGCCGTAGCGAGTTGCGAACGCGAAGCTTCGATGAGCCCAAGGCCCTCCATCAGCCAATGCCCGCGGTTCGGAGCACGTCGACGGTCACCGCGTCACCTCTTGCGAACCACAGTTGTCTCCATCGGAGAGGGTCCTCGGGTCGCCTTCATGTGGAGCGCATCGAAACAGCCTCGTTCACTCAGCGCGAGCAGCATGTTCTTACGGGTCAACGGCTTGCCCTCCATAATCATTGGAAGGAGGCGATGAGCGACGTGAGGTCTCACGCGCGTTTCTGATCGATGCTTGATGTAGAAACCAATGTCGTGCGTGGCGTACTCCATGACGGCCGCCGGATTGTCCGCGTCGGGAAGGTCGTGCCGCAGGTCGCGCTCCCAGCGCACCGTGTCTTCAATGACCTGGGGCTTGTACGTTTCCTCCGGAATGGTGAAGAGCTGGCGAGCCTGGATACCGTCAATGGACAGGCTGGTCAAGCGAGCAATCCAGACGCTGCCCGTGAATCCGGCCAAGATTGGAAAGAACCAGAGCATGATGTCGCTTGGCGTCACCCACTTGTTTGAGAGGGCTTCGATGATGAGCGCACGACTATTTGAGATTCCATTAACCGCGTAGGCCATGGAGACCCAGCAGATGATCCCGGTGATGCTGACCCAACCGAAGTGCCGGAAGCAGTCGGACCAAGGGAGCGGGTCATCATCACGCTGCTGGGTGCCCCACGAGATACCTTTCCGCTTTAACCATAGCCATACGAATCGAGTGACATAGATCATCATGATCGGCGAGAAAAAGAAAGAGAAGACGGTCTCAAGCAGCAGTGACCAGGCGAGCTTGTCCTTCCCGCCAAACCCGCGAGCGCGATCGCTCTTGACGTGCACGATGAACGCCAGGATGCGTGGCATGAACAGGAAAACCAGCGACGAGATCAGGAGCATCATCATCGGCATTTCCAACAGCCGGATGGAACCGATCACGAGGACTCCCTTGCTCAAAAAATGGACCATGCCGTACGCCGATACGACTAGGAACATCGCCCAGAGCGGGGCGGCTAGGTAACCTACCGACCCGTTGAGGAACGTTTCCCGGTGAACCGATCGAAGGCCATCGATGAACAGGAACCGCAGATGCTGCATGTTGCCCTGCATCCACCGGCGCTCACGGATCAAAAATCCCAAAAGATTGGCCGGGAGCTCTTCGTAGCTTCCTTCAAGCTCGGGGAGGAACCAGACCTCATAGCCGGCGCGCGCCATCATCGCGGATTCGATGATGTCGTGACTCAGCGGTTTGCCACCCCATGGGGCCGCGCCAGGTAGTTCGGGGAGGATGCAATACTTGATGAACGGCTTCATCCGTATCATCGCGTTGTGCCCAATGTAGGACGCATGTCCCATGAACATGGCTTGCAGGCTGTACGAAAAGACGGAACCGTAAAGTCTGGCGGCAAACTGCTGCATTCGACCGAACAGGCTGCGACGCATCACGGGCTTGGGGTTGGTTTGCAGGATACCGACGCGTTGGTTACCCTCCATCATGCGGAGAAGTTCGACGATCGCCTTGCCATCCATGATGCTATCCGCGTCCATGACCAGCATGTAGTCATATTTCTTTCCCCACCGACGGCAAAAATCGGTGACATTGCCAAGCTTGGCGTTCAGATTGACGGGGCGACGGCGGTAGAAAAAGCGACCTTGCGGAAATCGCTCACGGAGCTTGTGCACTGCGCTTTGCTCCACGATGTTGTACTCGAGCTTTCGGCTGTCCGACAGAAGGAAATTGTCGAAATGGTGTGCGTATTCCGGAAACTCTCGCGCGATCGATTCCCACGTCGCAGCCATGCCCGCAGCAACCCGAGGGACGTCCTCGTGATAGACCGGATAAACGATGGCAACCTTCGCTTCCTTTCGCGGTTCGCGAGCCGACTGTGAGGGGTGCCATGGGTTGTTGCCTGGTCCTCGAAGCGTATGCCAAGTTCCGAGCATCAGTTTGAAGAAGTTCGACGCCAGGAACCAAGTCATGATCCCGTAGATCACGAGGTAGATCTTGATTGTGATCTCGGGCATCTGCTGCGCGCGCAGGGTGTAATCCGACAGCAGCAGAATGATGATCGTGGTGACCAAGGTCAGGGCCAGCGTAACTCTACGCCGATACTCGACGACCCGCTCCCAACCCGGCGCCTCGCCAATCGGCGCGTGCGGGCCATGCGAGCGCCGGAATCGGTGCCACACGTTGTATTTCCAGGAGACGTTCAGCGGCGGAGGCGCGATGGTGATCCGCTCCGGCTTGGGCTGGATCACCGCCTCCTGATTGGCTTCAAGCCATGCATGGAGGTCTTCCCACGTGTGAACCGACGCACGAAGTCGATCGGCTTCCCCGGCCGGGAGGTCCAGCCGATCTATGTAGGCATCAAACGTCATATCATTTGGCGGCTTGGACGGGGACAGCCAGCTGGAACAGAATGCTCACCGCGCGCTCAACCGATACGATCGGAGCTTCAGCCACATAGACCATAGAGCCGTCCTTGATCGGGAATCGATGCGACGCGACAAGCCCTTCAAGCTTGTTCCAGGCGAAGTTGTACAGAACGGGGCGCTTGCCCAGCGACGTTTCTTCAAGCACAAACACCGCGTGATCGTCGGCAGCGTTGGCGTTCAGGCCGGACGCCGAGGCCAGCACTTCGGCCAACGTGGGCACGTGCGCGAAATTAAGCTCTCCGTTTTTGTGAACCCCACCGCCAACCACCGTCACCCGCACGAGCGGAGCGCGTTTGACCAGTATCCGATCATCTGGCGCCAAGGCGATTTTCTGGGCCAAGGCTTCATTGAGAGGCAATGTTACGGATTCGCCGTTCCGAATGACCGTTACCTGCGTCGCCATGCTGTCACCGCTCTGGCCATTCGTTGATCCGGTGAGATCGGTGCCGCTTCCTAAGGCCTGGGTCAAAGCTGAGGCGAGCGAGAGCCCGGCCGGCGTCCAGGGGAGAATCCTGGGTGCGCCGATAGCCCCGGTGACGACGATGCTGCCTTGCGGCGAGGAGGTCACGGAGATTTTTGCCGATGGACTCTGCAAAATGCCGAGCCCTGCATATCGATGTGCAATCGTGGTCTGCGCGGCATCAAGCGTCAGACCTCGAATCGATGTCGGGCCGACGTAGGGAAGATCGATCATCCCGGCCCCCGAGACCGTGTAATTGCCGAGATCGATCGAAGACGGAACGTTCGATGCGCCCTGCTGCGAATCCGAGCCTGGCCATGGTGAAATCGTCCAGACTTGAACGTGCAATGCATCGCCGGGTGCAAAGGTAAACCCCCCGTGGTGCTTCTCACCGGACAGCGATGCCAGCGATTGCAGGAGCACAGTTTGATGGCGCGCTGCCTCAGCCGCGGCTCGTTGTTGGGCAAGAACGGGGGTGACGTTCACAATATCGACGTCCTGGCTCGACTTCACGGAAGACACCGAAGGGCCGGCGGACGGCAGGGTGCCGCACGCGGACAGTACCAAGGCCGTGCTGACGAGTCCAAGGCGAGTGGCTCGAGAAAAGTGCTTCATCGGAGAAGTCCCCACAGAACGAGAGTAGCAAGCAGTACACCTGCGATCCATTCCAAACGCCGCGGCAGTTCGGGTGAGTTCGGGCTGGACGGAGCGCTGATGAGGTTCAGGTAATACTTGTTCTTCATCGCGTTCAGTTGCGCCTGCTCGACAGCAGTTTCGACTTCATGCAACAAAGATATGTCGTTGTCGCGCGCTACTGTCAGCTCGTCATAACGCGCTGCTTGGCGCGAAAGAGTCTTGCCGTCGCTCTCCGTGCTGGAGATCTTGGCTTGAACAGCGGCTATGGCCGACATCAGGTTCTTGGCGACCGGGTTATTGGGCGTCGCCTTGGAGATCGCGTCGTACTGCGCAGACATCCGCGTTTTTTGCTCGTTCAACGAGTTCAGAAGCGCCAGGTTCGAGATGTACAACTTGGAGGGGTCATGCATACCGGTCGACGTGCGATAGGCCGCGAGTGTGGCCACGTCGCTCTTCAACTTGACCTCTATCGAGGTTCGTCGATCGACCGCATTCTTGATATAGTCGGCTTCCTGCTGCTGATTCATCTCGTCGATATGACGAACGGCATCTTCCAAAATCTTTTTGGCGATCGTTGCGGCGAGGGCGGAAGAATAGCCTTCAACCGATAAAGAAACGATTCCGCTGTTCTGGTCAATCGCGGCATTCACGCGATTCTGATAGTAGTGCCACAGTGTGACATCGTTTTTCCTGAAGAGCGTCGATAATCCACCGAAGCGACTGATGAAATCGCCCTGACCAAAATGCTCGGGCAGATTAATCGTATTGGCTACGTTTCGGTATTCGTCCCATGAGCCGACGTAGTCCTTAACGATGTATGCGCCCTCTGTAGAGCTGCCGCCGCCTGCGCCGGAGAGCATCGACGTCAGACTTTCCGAAGCTTGAACGGGCTTGTAAACGAGGAGGGAGGCCGTCGAGACATAGACAGGCGACGCGACCAACAGAAAGTAGATAATGCAAACGAGATTGGGAACCACGACAATGGCCCAAAAAAGTGGCTGGCGGAGCGCTTTCATATTATCGATGGTCCGTATGGTTTGTTTGTATCGAGAAAATTTATACCCTGATGCATATAATCTAAATTTTTATTTTTTAAGACCAATAAAGGTCATCGCATGGGACTCTTATGTTCGCGTGGGTATTGTCAACTTGTTCGGTGGTCAGACAGCAAGGACGGGTGAGGCGGGCATCGATCGGCTTACGCCGGCATGTGGGCGCATGAAGCCGTTCGTTGTTTGCCGCTGCGTGGCTTGTCCTTCACAATCACGCGCGCAGGCATGGCGCTGGAGAAACTTGCGTATCAGTCGCTTGGCCGCGGCCTTGTCGCGGTGGCTCTGCACAAGCACATCGGGCACCGCGCCTTGCTAATCGACGGCCCGCCGCAGCCGATGCTTCCTGCGGTTGATCGTCACCACCACTTCGTCCGGATCGCGTGTCGCCACGCCCCGGCGCCGTCGAGCGATTCCGCTTCGTGATCGCCGTGCCGAACTTCGTCGCCCGGCATCGCACCGTTTCGTACGTGAGCTCGATGCCCGTGTGGCCAACATCTCTTCACCATGCGCAGGTTCATCAGAAAAAGATAGTACAACCAAGCTGTATGGCAGATGATGCCCGTCGGAAACCGATAGCCATTGAACGAAACGGGTGCATCGACCGGCGGCAGAACTGCAATAGGAACTTTCTTCATGCCCCATGATATTCGTCGACGTCAGCAACCAACTTGACAGTATTCGTAATGCTAATGGTTGTTTGTCCTGATAATTTGAACGTTTGTAAACGTTGAGGAAATAATGCAAATTGGCTCACAAGACTGGGTGACGTAGTCAGCCTGACGACCGGGTAGCGGATGGTGGGCCCGAGCAACGGCAGGGAGGGGAGGTTCGACGGACGGCATCGTTCTCGGGCGATCATGTGCTGTGTGATCGCCGGTCCGGGGCGGTGCTGCACGACGTAGCATGCGTTGATGTTGGAGGACTGCGAGCCATGGCGGGCTGTCGAGATTGGTAGGCGTTACGACGGAAACCTCATCGCGGGCTGTCGGGACTTCCGCCATCTGAGATGTGGGGAGAGGCGGGACGTGCGGAAGCGTGACGGTATGTGCCAGGCACGCCGGACGCGGAACTGCAGTTCTTGATCCAATTCTTCCCTGCTCGAAGACGGAAGCGCGCGGCGGCCTTGCACGACCGTGCAACGGATTGGAAGATGGCGCCTGTCACCGGGCGGCGCGCCGCCTGCCGGTCCTCCGCACTTGCCTCCACGTCCGTCGCGATGAAACATGTTCTGGTCTACGCCGATTCGCTGTCCTGAGGCATCGTCCCGGGCACCCGCCGCCGCCTGTCGTTCGATGCGCGCTGGCCCGGGGTGCTCGAGCGCGCCCTGTGCGCGCACGGCACCGCGACGCGCGTCGTCGAGAACTGCCTGAACGGCCGCCGCACCGCCTGGGACGATCCGCTGAAGCCGGGGCGCAACGGCACGGCGGGCCTCGGGCAAGTGATCGAGATGCATGCGCCGCTCGATCTCGCCATTCTGATGCTGGGCACGAACGACTTCCAGACGGTTCATGCGAACACCGTCGAGGATTCCGCGCGCGGCATCGGCGCGTTGATCGAGGCGATCCGCGGCGCGCCCGTCGAGCCCGGCATGAAGACGCCCGACATCCTGATCGTGGTGCCCCCCGCCATCCGCGTGCCCGAGGGCGAACCCATGCCGAAGTTCCTCGGCAGCGAAAGCCGCTGCATCGGGCTTGCCGACGCCTACGGCGACATCGCCCGCACGTACCGCTGCGCGCTGTTCGACGCAGGACAGGTCACCCGGACCAGCGCGCAGGACGGCATCCATCTCGACGCCGATCGGCACGCCGTGCTCGGCGAGGCGCTCGCGCGGCGCGCATTGCCGATGCTCGCGCGCACGTAAGCCGCGTCGCGGCGGCGCGATCGCGAAACCGCACCGCCTGTCGCTCGCCGCTCCTCCCTTCAGCCCACCGGCGACGCGCATCCGGCAAGCACGGGCTCCAGCCACGCGCGCGTCGTCGGCGAGGTGGGCCTTCTCGATCGTGAACGCGCCGTTTGCCAGCATCGCCGCACAGGCTGCGCGCTGGATCTTGCCGCTCGACGTGGTGTGGATCTCGCCCTTGCGAACCCGGACCAGCGCGCTGACCGTGAGCTGGCACGCCTGCCAGATCTCGCGCGTGATCGCGGCGGCCGCGTCGGCGAGCGAGAACGCCCCGGTCGCCTCCAGCACGACGACGACGCCCGCCTGCGCATCGCGCTCGACCAGGATCGCGGATCCGGTTCGAGCGGATCTGGGTCGACGCGTCGAGCACCGCGCCTTCGATGTCCTGCGGGTGGTAGTTCACGCCGTTCAGGATGATGAGGTCCTTGATGCGGCCGGAGATGAAGAGATGGCCCCGCTCGTCGACGAAGCCGAGGTCGCCCCGTGCGCAGCAGGCCCTGCGGGTGCGCGTCGCTGCGGTAGGCGTGGAAGGTCGCCTCGGAGACGTCGGGGCGGCCGAAGTAGCCGTGGCACACGCTGTCGCTCGACACGCAGATTTCCCCGATCGAGCCGGTCGCGCAGGCGGCGCCCGCTTGCGGGTCGATGATGCGGATCAGCTGCCCGGCGTTGTCCAGCGTGCCGACCGACACCACGTCGAGCGCGCGCGCATCGTCCGAGCCGGGCGCGAAGCGGCCGTCGGATCCGCGTCGAAGTGGTGGCGGAAGCGGCCGTGCGCCGCGTTCGCGCGATACCGGTCGCGCGCCATGCCGGCGTGCTGCGAACCCTGGCCGGCGAAGCAGAACGCGCCGCTCGCGCCCGGCTTCGCGCGCGCCGGCGCGTCGTCCAGCGCGGCCGCGTGGGCGCGCAGGGCGGCCGCCGCGGCGACGGGATCGTCCGGCGCGACGCTCGCTCCGCGCGTGCCGCCGTAGACGACGCAAGGCGCGCGCCGCGCCGGGCGTGTAGCGGTAGGTTCGTCGAGGCGCAGATCGGCGCGCAGCGGCGGCAGGACATAGCGCATCAGGTCCGCATCGGCGAGCGTCGCGTCGGGAAAGAATCCCCAGCGCCGCACGACGTCGATGAACGCCGCATCGGGCAGGGCGTGGGTGCGGCCTTCTGGCGCATGACGGGGATTGCCGCGCACGGGCGCGTGATAGCTCGACAGGAACAGCCCGGCGAGCGCCGGGCCGCCGCGCGCATCGCGCCGTCGTGCCACTTCGTAGGCGAGCAGCGCGCCGAAGCGGTGTCCGAACAGGAACCGCGGGGCGCCGTCGTCGACGTCGTCGACCGCGTCCGCGAGGTCGGCGATCAGCGTCGGCCAGTCGGTGGGGAAGGGGCGGTCCTGGTGGGCGCCGCGGCCGGGCAGGTCAGGGTCGTGAACGAGAAGGCCTCGCCGAGCGCCTCGACGAGTGGCGCATAGCTCGCGTGGCCGCCCCCGCGAAGGCGAATGCGACGATGCGTGCGCGGCTGTTGAGCGTTCCTGCGCTCGTCGAAACAACCCGACTCATGAAACCTCCCGCAATTGACTTGGCGGTAAATTATCAGAGCCAGTAAATCGAGCGACACTACAACTTATTACAGTTTTTGATATATGAAAATATCGTAATAGGTATTGAAAAATGGTGAAGAAATGCGAATTTTTGAGGGGCGATAGTTTTGTATTGTGAGTCAATTTGACATGAATTGAATTCAATTGATGTAATAATTAGATTCTCTGTTTCTGTTTTTTGGATCATCAAGAACAGGAGCGCTGGAGCAGTCGTAAGCAAGGAGACTACGGTAAGTTTGACTTGGATCAACATGTGGTCTGGCGCAACATATGTATACCGATGACTTGCGGAGACCGATGAACAGGGCGAACGATTGTCTTGTTTTTCTCGAAAATCTAAACATCAAAAAATTAATGCAACCTATTCGAGAAATAGATTGATAGAATTCTTTGAATATGTGAACTTTAATCTTTTCATATTTGTCCTGGTGGCTGATAAGCCGCACTGAACGGACTCGACAGCCAAGCTGCTGCAAGGCGCCGATGCGTTGTCCCCCTTGCATGACCGATGCGAATCGGATGTGACCGATGTGCCCGGCGCATTCGTTCCGCGGTCGTCCAGACCGTCGCGCGTCGTTGGACGACGTCCCCCTCATCCGAGGTCGCGGGTCGACGCGCGGCAGTGGCCCACGCGCCGCGCTTCCATGACGGCGTCCGAAGTCGCGCGGCAGGCATGCGCGCGCGAGACGGTTCGCGTAGGGAGCAGATCGTCCGGACGACGTCCGGCTGCCGCAGGTCGTCGCCGCGTCGCGCCGCGTCGGATCGACCACCTATCTTTCGCATTCACATTGGGCGACACCATGTACGAAGACTTGTCCGTTGAGTCGTTTAACGAAATCCTCCATGTGCACAGCGAGCGCGGCCTGTTCGATCACACGCAATCCCGCATCCGCCAACTGGGTTTCAAGAACTTCGTCTATCGCTACCAACTCGCGGGCGCCTCCACCAGCCGGCGGGCATTCGACGGCTACCCGCCCGCGTGGAGCGCGCGCTACGAGGATGCGGGGTATGCCGAGATCGATCCGCTGATCCGGCAATGCCTGTCGCGCACCGTGCCGCTGATCTGGGACGACGCGCTGTTTACAGGGCCGGCGGCGCGGCTGCGCGCCGAAGCGAAGGCGCACGGGCTCGTGTACGGCTTGAGCTGTCCGGTCCACGATCGCGGCGGCATGTTCAGCATGCTGTGCATGGCGACCGATTTCCCGTTCCAGCATCGCCAGGACGATACGCTGCGCCTGCTCAGCCTCGCGCAACTGCTCGCGAGCTTCGTGCATTCGGCGATGCGCAAGCTGCTCGAGTGCAAGGCCCCGGCGCAGAACACATGCGACCTGACCACGCGCGAGCGCGAGGCGCTGCAATGGGCGGGACGCGGCAAGACCGCGTGGGAGATCTCGAAGATCCTCGGCATCACGCAGCGGACGGTGGTGTTCCACTTGACGAACGCCGTTCGCAAGATGGGCGCGACCAATCGCGCGCAGGCGGTCGCGATGGCGTCGGCGCGCGGCGTGATTTGAGGCATGGCGATCGCGAGGCGCCTGGGCTCGGGATGCTCCCGCACGCCGTCGCGCGGGCGGCAGGGCGAACCGGTTCCTTGAGACCATGCCGCAGTCTTATCGCCTGCCAAGATCCAGGTGTCGCCGGCAGGGGCCCCGCGCGCCGCTGACGGTGCGCGGCCAGCGTGTCGCGCGGACTGTGTCGCCGTGGTCGATACGTGCAAGGCCGCTGGATTGCCCGACTGGATGCAAGAGGTCCCGGCGCGATCGCGCGGGCCTGATTGCGCCGCCGATTTTATTCATTCGTCGAGTCTCCCCGCGCATGCGCCACGGAGGGGGCGGTCGATATTGCGTGCTGTTCCCGTTGTTTAAGTAAACACAATAAAAATCAGGGAAACTTCGCGATAGCCGGTGTGTAGGCTTTCGAGGCATGCTACTGTAAGAAAAGACAGCTTCTGTTATCGAAAATATATTTAGGAAACCAAAATGCGTAACGGAATGTTCCAGGCGGCGACGGCGGCCGTGATGGCGGCGTTGGCCATATCGGGGTGCGGAGGCGACTCCCTGGATGCGGCGCCGGCTTCGTCTGCGGTGGTGACCGGCAACACGACGGCGACCGTTCCGGGTGATAGCGCATCGGCCGGCGCGACGAGCGGCGCGAACGGTTCGACCGGTTCGAATGGAAACGGTGGAGCCGACGGCGCGGCGCCCCCGGCGCGGACGGACATTCCCGGCCTGACGAAATTCGTCAACGTCCTGATCGGTACCGGCGCGCCGGACGCGGGCGGGCTCTATCCGGGCAACGTGAATCCCGCCGCGCAGGCGCCGTTCGGCATGGTCAGCTTCGGGCCGGACACGCCGGGCAGCCGGAGCCCCTGGGGCAACGGCTCGGGCGGTTACTATTACGCCGACACGACGATCGATTTCTTCAGCCTCACGCATCTGTCGGGACCCGGCTGCCGCGGCCAGGGCGCTGTCGCGATGATTCCGGGCGGGCGTTCCCTGTCGTTCTCGCACAAGGACGAGGTGGCATCGCCCGGCTATTACCGCGTGAAGACCGGCAACGGCATCCTCAACGAACTCACGGCGACGACCCGCACCGGCATGGCGCGCCTGACCTATCCGGCCGGCGCGTCGCCGAACCTGGTGATCAATGCGTTGCGCAGCAACGGCATGAAGTCGGGCGTTGCGCCGAGCCTCGTGGACCTCAAGGTCGACGTCGCGGCGGGCGTCGTGTCCGGCAAGACGGTGGTCGGCGCGTTCTGCGGCGGCACCTGGTACAAGCCGGTGTACTTCTACATCAAGCTCGATACGCCGCTCGATCCGGCCGCGACCAAGGTCGCGCCCGGCGTGGCGACGCTCGTGTTCGCGCCGAAGGCGGGCGGGGGTGCGACGACCGTGCAGCTGAAGGCCGGCATTTCGTCGGTCAGCGTGGCGAACGCCCAGCTCAATCTGACGAAGGAGAACCCGGGCTGGTCGTTCGACACGACGCGGAACGATCTGGACGCAGCGTGGAACAGCCGGCTCAACACGATCCAGCTCGACCTCGCGCAACCGAATGCCATGAAGAGCCTGGGCAGTGCGCAGGCCAGGACGGCAAGCGACCACGTCACGCAGTTCTATACCGCGCTGTATCGCACGCTGGCCGGGCCGACCGTCTATAGCGACGTGAACGGCGAGTACCGGAGCATGCGCCAGCTCAACCTCGGCGATCCCGGCAACACGGCGCCGCAGCGCGCGACGGCCAACGTGTCGCAGGATCCGGTTCCCGATCAGCCGCGGGCGTACCGCACGCACTATTCCAGCTTCTCGCTGTGGGACACCTATCGATCGGTGACGCAGTTGCAGGCGCTGCTGTTTCCCGGCGAAGCGAGCGACATGATGCAGTCGCTCGTGGTCGATGCGAAGCAGTGCGGCGCGTTTCCCCACTGGGTCGACGGCAGCGACGACACCAAGCCGATGGAAGGCGACCATGCGCCGAACGTGATCGCGGGCGCCTATGCGTTCGGCGCGCGCGGCTTCGACCTCGCGGCCGCGCGCAAGTACATGCTGCAATCGGCGTTCGGCACGGGCGGTCCGGGCAGCGCGTTCGTCGAGGGCGCGTGCAACAACCTGGGCAGCGTCGACGACAGCGCCGGCGTGAGCACGGTCAGCGACTTCTATTTGAAGAACGGCTATGTCTCGACCAATGTGGCGGGGGACCACCACGCGGGATCGATGACGCTGGAGCTGAGCACGACGGACGTATCGGTCGGCAATTTCCTGGCCGCGCTCGGCCGGGCGGAGGATGCGGGCAGCGTCGCCGCGCTGCGCAGGCGCGGGCGCAACTGGATCAATATCTTCAACGCGGACATCCCGGCAAACAGCGGCTACTACGGCGAATCGAAAGGGCTCGTCACGAAGGATTCGAGCGGCCAATGGGATTTCAGCGAGAACAATAACCGTGGCTTCCACGAGTCGACCGAGCCGAACTACACCTGGACGATCGGTCACGACTACGCGGAGCTGATCAAGCAGCTGGGCGGCAACGCGGCGGCGATCGCGCGCTTGAACACCCTGTTCGGCCTGAGCCAGACCGATCCGTTCAACGGCCCCCTGCCGAGCGCGGCGACGCTCAACAGCGGCGAATCGGGCAGCACGCTCTATATCGGCAACGAGCCCGCATTGCAGACGCCGTGGGCCTACAACTGGGCGGGCAGGCCGCAACTCACGCAACGCGTGATCCCGGTGGTGATGACGAAGACGTTCTTCAACACGCCCGGCGGCCTGCCCGGCAACGACGACTTCGGCGCGACCTCCGCGTTCTATCTGTGGGCGAGCCTCGGCCTGTATCCCGTCATTCCGTCGGCGCCCGGCATGGCCATGTCCACGCCGCAGTTCAAGGGCATGACGATCTGGCTCGCCGACGGCACGAAGAAGCTGCGCATCGAGGCGGACGACGAGGCGCTGCTGAACGGCAAGCCCTACATCAAGTCGGTTCGGTTGAACGGCAAGACCTACCCGGGGTCGTGGCTGCCGCTGGCGGCCATCGCCGGCGGCGGCACGCTGACCTATACGTTGTCGGCCACCCCGACGAACTGGGCGGCGGACCCGTCGCTGGCGCCGCCGTCCGGCCCCGGCGCCGACTATACGAAGCCGGGAACGAAGTAGCCGCCTTCACTTTGCCGCGCAGCGAGCCTGGGGTCCGGGAGGCGGCCGATGGCCGCAGCCGGGCCGCCTGCTCGAACCCGAATCCCGAATCCGGATGCCGCGTCGGCGCGCCTGGGGGCATGGCGTGCCGAACGAGGGGGGCGCAGCGGCGGCGGGCCGGATCGGCGTCCTCCCACACAACCGTCACCCGTCATGAAACGGAGGCATGGAATGCGCCACACATCGAAATCCGCCGGCATGCTCCTGGCACTGAGCGTCGGCGTCGCGTCATGCGGCGGCGATCTCGAGTCGACGCCGCTTGCCGCGACGAGCGCCGCATCACCCGCTGCCGTAGCGGGCGCTTCCGATACCGGGGCAGGAAGCGATGCGCATGACGAGACTTCGGCTTCGATGGGCGGGGGAGAGGCGGCGTCGCCGACGCGGACCGTCGATCCGACGCGCGTCCTCCGAAGCGTCGACCCCATGATCGGGACGTCGAACCTGGACATCGCCGCGAACTGGAGCAGCGGAATACGCGGGCATGGCCACACCTACCCGGGGGCGACGGTGCCGTTCGGCATGGTTCAGCTGGGACCGGACACGGCGGGCGGGCCCAGCGCCTTGCCTTATGACTGGGATCGCACGGCCGGCTACCAGTACGACGACCCCTGCATCACCGGATTCACGCACACGCATCTGTCCGGCGCGGGCATCGGGTCGGGCGGCGAGGTCCGTTTCCTGCCGACGCTCGCGCCGGTCGACAAGGCGACGCTGGCCAAGATCAACGGGACGTCCGCGACCTACAACGCGCGTTTCAGCCACGCCGACGAAAGCGCCGGACCGGGATACTATCGCGTGCGCATCTCGCCCGAAGGAACGGGCAATCCTCCCTGGAACGTCAAGGGCGCCGCGATCCTCGCCGAGATGACGGCGACCTCGCATGCGGGCGTGCATCGCTATACCTACTTCCCGAGCGCGGCCGCGCAAAAGCGGAGCATGATCGTCAGCATCGCCAAGCCGATCGGCGGCTCGCTCAAGAGCGGGAAAATCCAGGTCACGGATGATCGGACGATCTCCGGATGGCAGATCACCGACAACTGGGCGAACAACAAGCCGACGTATTTCGTGGCGCGGTTTTCTCAGCCGTTCGATCGCGACGTCGTGATCAGCCAGGACGGCGGCACCGCCTACCTGACGTTCGCGGCGGCGGCGTCCGGTTCAGCGTCGTCCCTGACCGTCAACGTCGGCATCTCGCCGTCGGGAGTGGCCGACGCCGCGGCGAATCTGTCCGCCGAAGTCGGCGCGAAGCCGTTCGACGACGTGAAGAGCGGGGCCGAACAGGCATGGGCCCGGGTGCTCAACCGCGTGCAGATCCAGGGCGGCACCGAGGACCAGCGAACCGCGTTCTATACCTCGCTTTATCATGCGATGCTCGGTCCGACGCTCTACAACAATGCGGACGGCAGCTACGTCGGCATGGATTCGGTCAACGACAGCCGAACCGCGCCGCCGACGACGAGCAAGCATGCGAATCCCGGGTTCGACTATTCGTCCTCCTTCTCGCTGTGGGATACGTTCCGCGCCCAATCCCCGTTGATGACCTTGATCCAGCCGGAACGCGTCGACGGCTGGGTCCGGTCGCTGCTGGCGCAGTTCAAGCAGAACGGCAAGGGCGAGCTGCCGGTCTGGCCGCTGGCTCAAACGGAAACCTTCACGATGGCCGGCCATCCGGCTATTCCGTTGATCGCCGACGCTTACCTGAAGGGCCTCACGAATGCGGGCACCGACGAGGTCTGGACCGCGCTGACCACCACGCAGGGGGCCAGCGCGCACGGTTTCGATCAGTATCGAACCCGCGGGTATGTTTTTTCCGGAAGCAATGCCTCGGTCTCCACGACGCAGGATTACGCCTTCGCCGACTGGGCGACCGCCGCGGTCGGCAAGGCGGCCGGCAAGGATACGTCGGCTTTCACGGCTTACCTGAAGCGCAGCCTCAACTACCGCAACGTGTACAACCCGACGAAGAACAATGGCTGGATATTTGCGCAACCGAAGGGCAGCACGGGCGCTTGGGGCGTTCCCTTCGATCCGGCCGGCGCGGAGAAGGACGACTATTCCGAAGCGAATTCATGGATCGACACCTGGAACGTGTTTCACGATTTTCCGGGGCTTATCGCCGTCCTCGGCGGCAAGGCGCGATTCGCCGCCCAACTCGATCAGACGTTCAATCCGAAGAACCCGCTCGGCTTCCGCTTCGGGCAGGGCTTCCCCGATCTCACCGGCCGGATCGGCCAGTTCGTCGCGGGCAACGAGCCGGCCAATCAGCTTCCCTATCTGTATGACGTGATCGGCGCGCCGTCCAAGACGCAAGACCTCGTGCGCACCGTGATGGACGACATGTATTCGCTCACGTTGACCGACCGCGATCGCGCCGAGCTGAGCCGCGCCAGCCTGAAGGCGGCCCAGGACGATCCGCGCAGAGTGCGGGCGTCGGCGATTCCCGGCAATGACGATTTCGGCCAATTGTCCGCCTGGTACGTGCTGTCGGCGCTGGGCATTTATTCGCTCAATCCGGTGGGCGGCGTGTACTACTTCGGCACCCCCTTGTTCGCGGAAGCGAGCATCGACATTCCGGTCGCGTCCTCCGCCGCATCGGGCGGCGCCCTGACGTTCGGCCAGGTGCGCCGCTTCACCATCACGGCGCACACGACGAGCGGCGCGCCGCCGTCGAAGGCCAATCGCTATGTGCAGTCGGCCACGCTCAACGGCAGCCCCTTGCATCGCCCCTACATCACGCACGATGAAATGCGGGCCGGCGGCAAGCTCGACTTTGTCATGGGCCCGACGCCGAACGATGCCTGGGTCGACCAATGGGATGGCACCGACCCGAACAGCGCTTTCGCGCCCTCCGTGGTTTTCGGTGGGGGGCGGCTCTAGGAAGGCCGGATCCGGTCGACGGGCCGCCGTCGCCGCGCCGAATGCGGTCGGTGCGGCGGCGCGTGGACGAACGGCTTGGCACACCGGCGGAAGCGCCGGCCGGAGTGAGCGCGTCTTCGCACCAGGGCGGGATAGGCGTTGCTCATCGGGGTTCATGTCCGCTGCCCGCTGCCCGTTCGCGCAACGCGGCGATTTCGCGCAGGCTCGCGCTGAGCCATGCCGTCCACGCCGCCCCACGCCCCACGCCCCACGCCCCACGCCCGGAACGCCCGGAACGCCCGGAACGCCCGGAACGCCCAGAACGCCCAGAACGCCCAGAACG
>NZ_JBXAPG010000017.1:0-121736 GCF_058803765.1 Burkholderia sp. GW821-FHT14F03 | reverse complement strand
ACGCCCACACCGCCCACACCGCCCACACCGCCCACACCGCCCACACCGCCCACACCGCCCACACCGCCCACACCGCCCACACCGCCCAGCGGTGTGATGGCGGGCTGCATCATCGGAGGCTGGCCCGGCAACCCGGCTGCGGATACCCGTCGCCTCCGCATCGATATCGCCAATCTTCATATGTGTCGCACATGGCGTTTCAGGTGCATCATGGCGGTCCATCCCATTCGAAGAGGCGGTCGATGAGCGGGCCTTCGTTACATGAGACGTCGTTGCGCCCGTTGATCGACGGGCTGGATGCGCTCTTCGCGTCCGGCGCGAACGAGGCGCGCCTGCTTGCCGAGGGCGGGGCGCTGCTTGCCGCGCTCGTCGCACGCGACGACTGGCTGCCCGACGCGTTCGCGCAACCCGACCCCGAGCGCTACCGCCAGTACCTGCTGCATCTCGATCCCGACGCCCGTTTTTGCGTCGTCAGTTTCGTATGGGGTCCCGGCCAGACGACGCCGATCCACGACCATACGGTGTGGGGCTTGATCGGCATGCTGCGCGGTGGCGAGTTCTCGCAACCGTATCGGCTCGACGCAGCGGGTCGGCCCGTGCCATCGGGCGCTGCGGTGCGGTTGCGGCCGGGCGCGATCGAGGCCGTGTCGCCGCGTATCGGCGACATCCACCGCGTGACCAATGCGTGCGCGGATCAGGTGTCGATCAGCATTCACGTGTACGGTGCGGACATCGGCAAGGTCAGGCGCGCGGTCTACCTCGACGATGGCACCGTGAAGCCGTTCGTGTCGGGTTACTCGAATGCGTGATGCGTGACGCGTGACGCGCGCGTCGATCCGGGCTTCTCTTCCCCTTTCTCACCGACTTCAACCGATATCGTGACGCCATCCGCCGATTCCACTTCCCGCTTTTCTGTCGCGTCCTGCCAGGACGTGCGCGCGCGTCTGCTCGCCCGCGACGAGATCGCGCTGCTCGACGTGCGCGAGGAGGATCCCTACGCGCAAAGCCATCCGCTGTGGGCGGCCAATTTTCCGCTGTCGAAGCTCGAACTCGACGCGTGGACGCGGATCCCGCGCCGCACGACGCCGATCGTCGTCTATGGCGAGGCCGACGGCGAGGATCTCGCGCCGTGCGCCGCGGAGAAACTCGCGCAACTCGGCTATACCGACGTGCGGCTGCTCGAAGGCGGCCTCGCCGGCTGGCGCGCGGCGGGCGGTGAGCTGTTCATCGACGTGAACGTGCCGAGCAAGTCGTTCGGCGAGTGGGTCGAGGCCGAGCGGCATACGCCGTCGCTGTCCGCGCAGCAGGTGAAGGCGCTCGTCGATGCGCGGGCGGACGTGGTGATCGTCGATGCGCGCCGCTTCGACGAATATCAGACGATGAGCATCCCGACCGCGACGAGCGTGCCGGGCGCGGAACTCGTGTTGCGCGTGCGCGCGCTCGCGCCGGACCCTGCGACGCAGGTGGTCGTCAACTGCGCGGGCCGCACGCGCAGCATCATCGGCACGCAGTCGCTGATCAACGCGGGGCTGCCGAATCCGGTGGCCGCGCTGCGCAACGGCACGATCGGCTGGACGCTGGCGGGTCAGGCGCTCGACCGCGGCGCGGCGCGGCGTGGTCCCGACGCGATCGACGCGGCGTTGCGCGCCGACGCGCGCCGCGCGGCGCGTGCGGTGGCCGAGCGGGCCGGCGTGCCGCGCATCGCGTTGGCCGAGGTCGCCGCGCTCGACACGCCGGGCCGCACGCTGTACCGCTTCGACGTACGCACGCCGGAGGAATACGCGGCGGGTCATCTGCCGGGCTTCCTGAGCACGCCGGGCGGCCAGCTCGTGCAGGAGACCGATCATCACGCGGCCGTGCGCGGCGCGCGGATCGTGTTGGCCGACGATGACGGCGTGCGCGCCGACATGACCGCCTCGTGGCTCGCGCAGATGGGCTGGGATGCGAGGGTGGTCGAGCCGGCCGACGCCGCGGCGCGGGTCGAGCGCGGCGAGCCGCCGCGCGACGCGCCGGCGCCGCCGCATGCGTCGGAGGTGTCGCCCGCGGCGCTCGCCGCTTGGCTGGCGCAGGCCGCGCCCGGCGAGATCGCCGTGATCGATGTGACGGCGAGTGCGAACTACGTGAAGCGCCATGTCCCGGGCGCGTGGTTCGCCGTGCGCGCCCGGTTGCGCGATGCGCTCGCGGCGATCCCGGTCGCGAAGCGCTACGTTTTCACGTGCGGATCGAGCCTGCTTGCGCGGTTCGCGGCGGCCGATGCGCGCGCGCTGCTGCCGGCCTCGGCGCAGATCGCGGTGCTGGCGGGCGGCACGGCGGCGTGGAGCGACGCGGGGCTGCCGCTCGAGCACGGCGAGACGCGGCTCGCGTCGCCGCGCGTCGATCGCTATCGGCGGCCGTACGAGGGCACCGACAACGCGGCCGCCGCGATGCAGGCGTACCTCGACTGGGAGTACGGGCTCGTGGATCAGTTGAAGCGCGACGGCACGCATCATTTCACGGTGATCTGAGGGCGCGGGCGGGCGGTTGCGCCGGCCGGTTCGCGCGCGGCCGGGCAAGCGCGCGAGGTCGGACGCGCCGGCGAGGCACGCTTCGATGGCGCGCCTCGGGGGAAGCCGCCGTCATCCGGCGTTCGGATGGCGGGGCGGCAGGTTGTTCGTCGTTACAAGTGAGCCATGGTGACAAAAATCCCGGTGAGCACGTGGGCAACGGTCCTCGCCTTGTGCGCGTGCTGCACGATGATGCCCGTTCATGGGCAGGGCGTGGCGAACTTGTCGGCATCTGAACGAGGCGGCCGGCGGGCCCGATGACAATTTCAGGCCGCCGCTTGCCGCGACGGTCATTGGACCGGGGCGCGCGTATTTCCATTCCGCCCCGGCCTCCCCGTGCATGATGAAGCGGACATTCATCGTTCCCGGCGACACCGTGACCGTCTACAAGCCCTACCAGAAGTGGTATCAGGTGATGTATGTGAACGACAAGACGGGAGAGGCGGTGGAGGGGTGGATCGCGGAAAGCCGTTTGCGCCTGGGCGGTAGCGTGGGGGGCGATCAATAGTCGAGGCGTGCGGTGGCGTCACCGGGCCGGCGTCCGGCGCGTCGGGCGAAGGATTGCCTCGGGCGTTTCGGCGCGAAGCGGCCGCCGCGCCGGCTGCGACAGCGCCCGGCATCAGCCGGAATCGGAGTCCGATGCATGCGCCTTGGCGGCGGGCGCGAGGTAGCGGGTCGCATGGTCGGGATTGATCCTCTCGGGGAATGACTTGCCGCGTGCCGCGCAGATCCGCTTGGCCGTTCCTGCCGCGGCATCATCGGCGCGGCCGTTCCATGAGCGTTCGCTGACGCGGATCGCGTCTCCATCGCGTCGGTTCACAACGCCGCCGCGTGGGCGGAGCGCTGGTCGCCCTCATGGCCCGACTGGATCGAGATCGTTCCGTCCGAAGCGGCGGCGGATCGGCGTCAAGGTGAATACGTGACGGCGTCATTCATGTTTCATGACGCATCATCGTAAGGAATCCGATGCATTGGATCATGGCATGCGTTGCTTGCCTGCGCGGTTCGAGGATGGAGAGATAGCGCGACATCGGCGGATGCGTGCCGCGCAGGCGAACCGGCTTGGCGTGACGATCAGCCAAACGGATCGAGCCGGAGTGGGCTGGCGCTGGGCTGCGCGAGAACGCCGTCCCGCGATTCGATGGAGCGCGTCCGGATATAGAGCGCTTCCCGGCGGCTCAACGCCAAGATCGATCGTCCCGAGCGACGCGCACTGAATCCGAACAAAACCGGAAAGGGCGAGCGTTTCCAGAGGGCGCGGGATGATGCGCATGGCAGGCGATCCGGATCTTCGCTCGCCCGGGCAGAGTGAAGATCCTTTTCCGATCGATTGTTCATCTTTTCGGGGTGATATCGACGACTCTCATTTCAAGGAGATGAATTATCGAATTTAAAACAAATGAATTTTGAAATAATTTTATCGATGCTCTGGTGTTGTGCTCGTGGAAGTTTTCATGGAGTAGAATTGTTTCATTTAATTTGAATATGCATATTTGATACAGATATATCGACAGCGGCGGCTTAAAAATGATAATCTTGCGACCATGTTCGGTTTTAAACGAAATGCTCGCTTTATCGTGCTTGATGTGTCTTGAATTGAAAATGTACGCATGTCTTTATTGTGATTCTTGAAATATTTTGCATGTCTTTATTGAGGGGCGTCGGCGGTCTTGAGCGGTAGGCCGGGCAGGGCCGGCGCTCCTGAAAAGTCGCGGCTTGAGCCCGCGGCGCATCGTGGCGTGAAACGATTTCGCGTTTAACGAACGGATTGGGTGTCGATGATCGAGGGATTGATTTGATTCAACGAAGAATTTAAATGCATGAGCTTGCGTTGATTCATGGTTTGTTCAATGAAGTGCGGCATTCCGGGTGCGATTTCATTAAGCTGGATTCGATGCCTGCCGTGTTGTGCCATCGGTAGAGCATGCCGCATTTCGCATCGCCGGCAACACCGCAGTCTGTCGATTGCCGCCGGCCTTGATGCCAAGCCGGCCCGCGCCAAGCATTCGTTTGCGCGTCGCATGGGCCCGGCTCATCCCGGGTTGCCGAGTCAACCACTCATCCTCACAACAACAAATCCACGATCCGGCTGACCTGGTCACGTCGGCCGGGCGTGATCGTGTCCGAGACACGCATAGGGCGCCGATCCAGGCGGCGTCATGGCGGTTCGCTGGCATTCCTGGGCGGTTCTGGCGTTCCGGATGTCGGCTTTTATATTCGCATACCTAAGTAATGTCGAGTCAACAAGGAGATTTTCGATGAAGGTCGAATTGAAGCGACGGGTCGACGGCGCCGAGCGGATCTCGGTCCGGAACGGATCCGGGCCGGATCGGACCGACCCGGCGGTGCGCACGCGCCGGCACGATGGCCGTACGACGGAGAACGCGCAATGAATGTTTCATCCAACGGCGTATCGGCCGGGTCGCGCCGCGACGTGTTGTCCATCGCTGGACGATTGATGTCGCGTGCGGAAGCGACGCCCGATCTGCTCGCGTATGCATCGGCCGATCCGACGCGGGACGCGGTGCTGACCTACGCGGCATTGTGCGAGCGCGCATCCGCGATCGCGGCGCGCCTCGCGCGCGAGACGGCGATCGGGGACCGCGTGATGCTGGTCTACCAGGATCCGCTGGACTTCGTTCCCGCGTTCTTCGGCTGCTGCCTGGCCGGCGTGATTCCCGTTCCCATCACGCCTCGCCACGGTCGCGACACGATGGTCGCGATCGCGCACGACTGCGGCGCAACCATCGCGCTGACCGCCGAAGCACGCGACGCGCTGCCGGACCTGCGCTGGATGCGCACGGACGACGGCGAGCGCGGCGCGCCCTTCCTGCGGGTCGTGGCCGATACCAGCCCGGCGCTGCTGCAATACACGTCGGGGTCGACGCGCACGCCGCAGGGCGTCGTGGTCACGCACACGGGCTTGTGCGCGACGATCGACGACCTCGATCGCGGCGCGATGCACGACGCGCGCAGCGTGATGGTCAGCTGGCTGCCGTACTTCCATGACATGGGCCTCGTCTACGGCATCCTCACGCCGCTGCATTGCGGCTTCCCCGCCTATCTGATGGCGCCGGAAAAATTCGTCGCGCAGCCGATGTCGTGGCTGCGCGCGATCGCGGCACGGCGCGGCACGCACACGGCCGCGCCGAATTTCGCCTACGCGCTGTGCACGGACCGCGCGGCCGATCTCGCGCCCGGCACCGACCTGTCGTCGCTGCGCTACGCGCTCAACGGCGCGGAACCCGTGCGCTGCGACACGGTGCGCCGCTTCACGGCGGCGTTCGCGCCGTTCGGGCTGGGCGAATCCGTGGTCGTGCCCGGCTACGGTCTCGCCGAGGCGACTCTGAAAGTGACCGCCGGGTGCTGCGGAGAGGGCACGCGCAGCATGCGTTTCGAGCGCGGCGCATTGGCGCGCGGCCGCGTGGCGACGGATGTGGAAGGCGTGGAGCTGGCGGCGTGCGGCGCGAGCCTGATCGATACGCGCGTGCGGATCGTCGACCCGGACACGCGCGTGCCGTGCGCGCCCGACGCCATCGGCGAAATCTGGGTGGCTGGGCGCACGGTCGCCGACAGTTACTGGCGGCGACCGGAGGAATCGCGCGAGATCTTCGGCGCGCGGCTGGCGGACGGCGACGGCCCGTGGCTGCGGACCGGCGATCTCGGCTTCCTGCATGACGGCGCGTTGTTCGTGGCGAGCCGCCTGAAAGACCTGATCATCGTCGGCGGCCGGAATTTCTACAGCCACGACCTCGAAGACACCGTGTCGGCCTGCCATCCGTCGATCCGCATGGGGCGCGTGTTCGCGGCCGCGGTCGACGGCGCGGACGGCGAGGGGATCCTGGTCGGCGCGGAGGTGCGCGCCGGCTGCGACGAGGCGGCCGCGCGCGCGATCCTGCCGGTGATTCGCGCGGCGCTCACGCGGGCGCATGGCGTGGCTCCGGCGCGCATCGTGCTGCTGTGGCGCGGGAGCATCCTGCGCACGTCGAGCGGCAAGACCCGCCGGATCGCCACGCGCGACGCGCTGCTGCGCGGCGAGCTGCGGATCGTGGCCGACGACGGCGGCGACGCGGCCGACGATGCGCTCCTGGCCGAGATCGCCCGCTTCGTGCCCGGGGCCGCGACCGATCCCGCCGCCCGGCTCATCGACCTCGGGCTCGACTCGCTGTCGGCCGCGCGGCTGGCTGCCGCCGTGCGCGCGCGTCACGGCGTGGAACTGTCGTTCGCGACGCTGTTCGCAGCCTCGGCCGGGCAGCTGCGCGACATGATCGCCGACGGCCCGCGCGCGCCCGCCGCCGCGCCCGCCGCATTGCGGCAGTACGCCGCCGGGGAGCCGTTCGAGCTGTCCGAGATGCAGCAGGCCTACTGGATCGGCCAACAGGGCGGCGTGCCGCTCGGCAGCGTGGCGCCGCACATCCGCGTCGACTTCGAGGTCGACGCCGCGCGCGTGCCCGAGCTGGGCCGGCGCCTCGCGCAGCTCGTCGCGCGTCATCCGTCCTTGCGGATGACGGTGTGCGCGGACGGGCGCGGGGTGTTCGATGCGCACGCCTATGACCTGCCCCTGCCGCAGCAGGATCTGCGCGGACTCGACGCGGCGGCCGCGGACGAATGCCTGCGCGCGACGCGCGCGCTGCTGGCCGAGCGCGATGCGCAGCCCGTCGTCGCGGCCGTCACCCGCCTCACCGACAGCACGGCGATCCTGCACCTCCGGCTCGGGCTGCTGGCGGGCGACCTGCGCAGCTTCCTGCTGCTGATGCACGAACTGGTTCACGGCGCGGCCGACACGCCCGCGCCGTTCATCGCGCCGCTGCCGCCGCCGTCGCTGCCCGACGCGCACCGCGAGGCATGGCTGCGCCGGGTCGAATCGGTCGCGCCGGCCCCCGAACTGCCGATGACGATGGCGCTCGCCGAGGTCGCGGAGCCGCGTTTCGCCGCCTGTCGCGCGGAACTGAGCGCGCCGCTGTCCGCCGCGCTGACGGCGCGCGCGCAGGCGCTGGGCGTCACGCTCACGTCGCTGTGCATTGCCGCGTTCGCCGACGTGCTGCGGCTGTGGGCGGCGTCCCACGCCTTCACGCTCAACGTGACCTGCAATACGCGGGCGGCGCAGGCTGGGCAGGCGATCGGCGACTACACGAGCAATACCCTGCTGACGCTGAGCGCGCATCACGCATCGTTCGGCGCGTTCGCGCAGGCGGTGCAGCAGCAGGTGTGGGCCGATCTGGACGCGCCGTGGTGCTCCGGCGTATCGATCCTGCGCGAGCTGGCCCGCCGCAACGGCGCGCCCGTGCTGATGCCGGTGGTGCTGACGAGCCTGCTGTCGGGCGATCCGGCCGACGATCTGGCGATCCTCGACGGCATCGGGCGCGTGGTCGACATGGCCAATCCGACGCCGCAGGTGTCGCTGCACGCGATTCTCGGCCGGCGCGGCGAGCAGCTGGTCGTGATGTGGGAATCGGTCGCGCAGCTGTTCCCCGACGGCCTGGTCGACGCGATGTTCGCGACCTTCCTCGGCGCGCTGGAGACGATCGCGACCGAAGCGGCCGCCGTCGAACGGCCGACGATCGCGCGGCTCGCGCCGGAGCAGGCGGCGCGGCGCGCGGCCGCCAACGCCACCGGGGTCGCGCGCGCGCCGCGCCGGCTGGAGACGCCGATCGTCCATCATGCGCGGGCGACGCCCGAGGCGATCGCGGTGATGCAGGGCGGGACGACGTTGACGTATGGCGCGCTGCTGCGCGACGCGGAGGATATCGCCGGCGCGCTGCGGCAACGCGGCGTCGCGCGCGGCGAGGTGGTGGCGGCGATCGTCGCGCCGGGCCCGCGCGCGGTCGCGGCGCTGCTCGGCATCGTGTTGGCGGGCGCGGTGTACCTGCCGATCGAGCCGTCCTGGCCGATCGCGCGCATCGAGGAGCTGCTCGGGGAGGCGGGCGCGCGTCACGCGGTCACGACGGCGGGCGACCTGGCGCTGCCGGTGCCGACGCTGCGCCTCGACCTGCGGCTGCCGCGCAGCGCGCCGGAGCCGGACACGAGCACGGACACGAGCACGGACACGAGCACGGACACGGACACGAGCACGGACACGAGCACGGACACGAGCACGGACACGAGCACGAGCACGAGCACGAGCACGAGCACGGACACGGACACGAGCACGGACACGGACACGGACACGGACACGGACACGGACACGGACACGGACACGGACACGGACACGGACGACGCGGCCTACGTGATCTTCACGTCCGGTTCGACGGGGCGGCCGAAGGGCGTGCTGATCGCGCACGCCGCCGCCGCGAACACGATCGACGACCTCAACGCGCGTTTCGCGGTCGGCCCGGCCGATCGCGCGCTGTGCGTATCGTCGCTGGCCTTCGACCTGTCGGTCTACGACATCTTCGGCCTGCTCGCGGCGGGCGGCACGGTAGTGTTCCCCGAGCGCGCGCGCGATCCCGATGCGATCGCGCAGGCGCTGCGCGACGCACAGGTCACCATCTGGAACTCCGTGCCGGCCGTGCTCGAACTGCTGCTCGACGTGGCGGCGCCGCGCTCGCCGGATCTGCGCCTCGCGCTCCTGAGCGGCGACTGGATCGCGCCCGGGCTGGCCGCGCGGCTGCGCGACGCGTTTCCGGCGCTGCGGCCGATCAGCCTGGGCGGGGCGACGGAAGTGTCGATCTGGTCGGTCGTGCATCCGATCGCGCCCGCCGACGCGGCGCTCGCGTCGATTCCCTATGGCCGGCCGCTGTCGAACCAGCAGTGCTTCGTGCGCACGGCCGACGGCCGCGAGCGTCCGGACGGCGTGGTGGGCGAGCTGCTGCTCGGCGGACGCGGCCTCGCGCTCGCCTACCTCGGCAACGACGCGGAAACCGAACGCCGCTTCTTCCTCGACGCCGAGGGCCGGCGGCTGTACCGCACGGGCGACCTCGCGCGCTGGCTGCCCGACGGCGAACTCGAACTGCTGGGCCGCATGGACGGGCAGGTCAAGGTGCAGGGCTACCGGATCGAGCTGGGCGAGATCGAGGCGGCCGCGATGCGCGCGGGCTGCGTCGCGCGCGCGGTGGCGTCGGTGGCCAAGCGCAGCGGCGCGACGGTGATCCAGCTGCACGTGGTCGCGCACCCGGGGTCGCACGGCGACGTCGTCGCGGCCGTGCGCACCGAGCTGGTCCTGCATCTGCCCGCCTACATGCAGCCGCATCACGTGATGGTGCTCGATGCGCTGCCGCTCACGGCGAACGGCAAGGTCGACCGCGCCCGTCTCGCCGCCATGGCGGCCCCGTCGGCCGCGTCCGCCGCTCCGGTCCAGGCCCCGGTCGCGGCGCGCCGCGACACCTCGCTCGAGGCGACGATGCGCGCCGCGTTCGCCGAGGTGGTCGGCGTCGAGATCGACCCGCAGCAGGGTTTCTTCGATGCGGGCGCCACCTCGATGCACATCGTGCGGCTGCGCGCGCTGCTCGCGTCGCGCGGCGTCGCGGTGCCGCCGCTCGTCGAATTCTTCTCGCTGGCCACGATCCGCGCGCTCGCCGCGCGCGCCGGCTCGGGCGAGGCAACCCTTTCACCTACGACTGACGTCGACGGCGTACGCGCCTATCGACAGCGCGTACGCGCACGCAAGGAGGCTTTGTGATGACTTACGAAACACCCGTCGACGCCGTTGCCATCATCGGCGCCAGCTGCCGCCTGCCCGGCGCCGCCACCCTCGAACAGTTCTGGTCGATGATCGCCGACGGCCGGGTCGGGATCGAGCGCTTCGGCGCCGACGCGGCGCGCCGCGAGGGCGTGCCGGAGACGGTGCTGGCCCAGCCCGGCTTCGTCGGCGCGGGCGGCCCGCTCGACGGCGTCGACCAGTTCGACGCCGCGTACTTCGGCATCCCGCCGTCGCAGGCGGCGGCCATGGACCCGCAGCAGCGGATCTTCCTCGAATGCGTGCACGAGGCGCTCGAACGCGCCGGGCACGGCGCGGTGCGCGGCGCGCGCGTCGGCATCTGGGCCGGCTCGGCCAGCGTCGACTATCTCGTCGACCACGTGCGCGACCGGCTCGATCGCGCCTCGCCGAATCGCTATCTGCAGCAATGGGTCGGCGTCGACAAGGATTATCTCGCGACGCAGGTCGCCTACCGGCTCGACTTCGGCGGCCCGGCCATCACGCTGCAGACGGCCTGTTCGACCTCGCTCGTCGCGGTGGTCCAGGCCTTGCAGGCGCTGCTGAGCTTCCAGTGCGATTTCGCGGTCGCGGGCGGGGTCAGCGTCGCGCTGCCGCAGCGGCAGGGGCATGTATACGAGGAGGGCAGCATCCTGTCCGCGGACGGCGCGTGCCGGCCGTTCACGACCGACAGCAGCGGCACGGTGTTCGGCAACGGCGCGGGCGTGGTGGTGCTGCGCCGCCTGGAGGACGCGCTCGCCGACGGCGATCCGATCATGGCGGTGATCCGCGGCGGCGCGGTCAACAACGACGGCGCGGCGAAGGTCGGCTTCACCGCGCCGGGCGGCCGCGGGCAGAACGACGTGATCCGCCAGGCGCTCGCGCTCAGCGAGGTCGACGGGGCGTCGATCGGCTATGTCGAGACGCACGGCACGGGCACGGCGATCGGCGACGAGGTCGAACTGGCCGCGCTGCGTGCGGCGCTGGGCGAGCGCGCCGACGCCGACGCACGCTGCGCGCTCGGCACGCTGAAGGCGAATGTCGGGCATCTGAACGCGGCGGCGGGCGCGTGCGGGCTGATCAAGGCCGCGCTCGCGGTCGAGCACGGGCAGATTCCGGGCGCGCTCGGCGCGGCGCAGGCGATCGACGCGCTGCGCGGCGAGTCGGCGTTCTACCTGCCGGCGGCGACGACGCCGTGGGCGGCGCCGGTTCGACGCGCGGGCGTGAGTTCGTTCGGCATCGGCGGCACCAATGCGCACGTGATCATCGAGGCCGCGCCGCCGCGCGCGCCGCGCACGCCGCACGTCGCGCCGCTCCTGCTGCTGTCGGCGCGCGGCGACGCGGCGCTGTCCGCGTTGTGCGCGGACTATGCGGCGTTTCTCGAACGGAATCCCGAACTGCGGATCGAGGATGCGTGCCTGACGGCGGCCCTCGGGCGTCGTCATTGGGAGCAGCGCGCGGCGTTTCGCGCCGAATCCCGCGCGGAACTGATCGGTGCGCTGCGCGCATTCGCCGCCGGCGAGCGCGAAGCGGGCGTGATCGCGGCGGCGCTGCCGGCGCGCGTGCCGGAAGTGAGTTTCGCGTTCGGCGGCGTGCGCGACCTCGATGCGGCGCTGGCCGGCGTGCAGGCCTGGCAGGCGAGCGGCGTCACGCCGGCCAGCGTGTGCGCGACGGGCGACGGCGTGTTCGCGGCGGCCTTCGCGGCGGGCGCGCTGAGTCTCGACGATGCGCGGCAGCGCCGCGTGGCGCGCGCCGTCGCGCCGTCGCTGCTGTGGATCGGGGCGGCCTCGGGCCTGCCGCTCGACAGCGCGGAAGCCGTGCGCGACGAACTCGCGAACGCGAACGCGACGGCGGACGCCGCCGCCACGGCGGCGCTGGAAGCGGCGGGCGCGGAATACGTGCTCGATTTCGGCGAGGTGGCGCTGGGCGCGCAGGCGGCCGGCATGGCGTCGCTCGATCCGGCTTCGCCGGACACGCTCGCGCGGCTGTGGACGGCCGGCGTGACGCTCGATCTCGCACAGCACTACCGCGACGGCAACCGCGTGGTGCTGCCGACCTATCCGTTCCAGCGCGAACGCCACTGGATCGACCGCGCGCCGCGCTTCGCGACGGGCGGTGCGAGCCCGTTCCTCGGACGGCGTACTGACGCGCCCGCGCTGAACGCGATCTTCTTCGACGCCGAATGGAGCGTGGCCACGCTGCCGTTCCTGCAGGATCACGTGATCTACGACAAGGTCGTGGTGTCCGGCGCGGCGCTCGCGGTGATGATCGCCGACGGCGTGCGTGTGCTCACGGAATCGGACGCCTGCGTGCTGAGCGACCTGCGATTCCCGGCCGCGCTGGTGATTCCGCCGGGTGCGGCGCGGCACGTCCAGCTGCAACTGGTGCGGGACGGCGAGGGCTTCGAGGCCACGGTGCTGACGCCCGATTCCGCCGACATCCATGCGACGGCGCGGGTCGACGCGGGCGAAGCGCCGGGCGTCGCGCCGGCGCAGCCGGTGCAGGGCGAAGCGATCTCCGCCGCGCTGCTCGACGGCTGGCTGCGCGCGCGCAGCGTTGTCATGGGGCCGACCTTCCGGCGGCTCTCGGAGATGGTGGTCGGCGATGGCGAAGCATCCTGCGCGATGCGCGCCGACGCCGACGACGCGGGGTGGCAGCTGCACCCGGGGATTCTCGATTCGGTGCTGCAGCTGGTGGCGGCCGCCGCGCGGCCCGACGGCAGCAAGGCGTTCGTGCCGACCCGCATCGCGCGGCTCGCGCTGCACGGGCGCACGGGCGCCGGGATGCGCTGCCATGCGTCGGCCGGGCGCGGCGCGGCGAGCGTGTTCGACGCCAACCGGATGCTGATCGAGCTGACCGGCCTCGAATCGCGCGAGGTCACGCGCAATGAATTGCTGCGCATCGAGCCGCTGCGCGAGGGCTACGCGGTCGAATGGCGCGACGTGGCGGACGGCGAGCGCGCCGCGTTGCCGGAGCCGATCGTGATCCTGCGCGACGCGGGGCAGGTCGCGGCGGGCTTGGCCTCGCTGTTGCGCGACGAGCGCAAGGACACGCTGGTCGTGGCGAGCGTGGACGAGATTCCGTTCGACCGGGCGGGCCTGATCGTCGATTGCCGCGGGATCGAGGCGCGCGCGGACGCGCCCGCGCCGGCGCTCTACGAAGGGGCGCTCGCGTTGTTCGCGACGGCCGCGCGGCGCGACCTGCCGTGCCGGATCGCCGTCGTGCTCGCGCCGGATGCGCCCGCGGCCGCGCCGCTGCAGGCGCTGTCGCGCGCGGTGGCGATGGAAACGCCGCATCTCCAGACGCTCGCGCTGCATGCGGGCGACGCCCGCGCGATCCGTCGCGGCCTTGACTTCATCGACCGGGAGACCGAAGTCGCGGTGCGCGGCGAGGCGGTCAGCGCGCCGCGCTTCGACGAGCGCGCGCTGCCGCGCCGCGCGGATCTCGCGCTCGCGGGCGACGCGACCTGGCTGATCACGGGCGGCCTGGGCGAACTGGGCCTGCGCGTCGCGGGCTGGCTCGCCGCGCTCGGCGCGCGCACGCTGGTGCTGACCGGCCGCCGGCCGGCCGATGCCGCCGCCGAGGCGGTGCTGGCCGCGCTGCGCCGCGACGGCGTCGAGGTGCGGGTGAAGCAGGCCGACGTGGCGGTGGCGGCGGACGTCGATGCGCTGCTCGCCGAGATCGACGCGACGCTGCCGCCGCTGCGCGGGATCTGCCATCTGGCGGGCGTGGTCGAGGACCGCCTCGTCGTCGACGTCACGCCCGAGTCGCTGGCCGCGACCCTCGCCGGCAAGGCCCAGGGCGCATGGCTGCTGCACGAGTGCACCCGGCGTCATCCGCTCGAGCACTTCGTGCTGTTCTCGTCGGCCGCCGCCGCATTCGGCGCCGCGGGACAGTCGACCTACGCGATGGCGAACGCCTACCTCGACGCGCTCGCCGCGCACCGTCGCGCGCAAGGGCTGCCCGCGCAGTCGATGGCCTGGGGGCCGTGGCAGGACGTCGGCATGCTGGCCCGCACGAGCGCGACCGCGAAGCGGCGGCTCGCGCAGCTGGGCATCGGCCAGATCGACACCGAGTGCGGCCGCGCGACCTTCGAGATCGCGCTGGCGGCCGAGCTGCCGCCGCACATCGTGCTGCTGCCGGTCGACTGGCCGCGCCTGATCGAGCAGTGGCCGCCGCATGTGCCGGCGAGCCGCTTCGCCGGCATCGCCACCGCGCAGCCGGGCGCCGGCCTCACGTCGTCGGTCAGCGAGCTGCTGGCGCTGCCCGCCGACGAACGGCGGCCGCGCCTGTTCGCGCTGCTGGCGGAAGACGCGGCGGCCGTGACCGGCACGCCGCTCGCCTCGCTCGATCCGGAGCGCTCGCTGTTCGACTACGACCTCGATTCGCTGCTGATCACCGATCTGCGCGTGCGGCTCGAAAAACGTTTCGGCCGCACGATCTCGACCACGGTGATTTTTTCGAATCCGACCATCGCCGCGCTCGCGGACCATCTGGCGCGCACGCTGTTCGGCGCGACGGACAGCGCTC
The DNA here is from genome assembly GCF_058803765.1 of Burkholderia sp. GW821-FHT14F03. Classification (NCBI taxonomy): domain Bacteria; kingdom Pseudomonadati; phylum Pseudomonadota; class Betaproteobacteria; order Burkholderiales; family Burkholderiaceae; genus Burkholderia; species Burkholderia sp. GW821-FHT14F03. The sequence goes on along the minus strand of NZ_JBXAPG010000017.1, from coordinate 107,030 downwards.
CGGCGACGCAGCCGGTGCCGGCTTCCGCCGCGCGGGCTCACGCCGCCGAGATCGAGCCGTCGACCGATACGGCGCAGCTGTCTCAAGAGGAGATCGTCGAAATGCTGTCCGCGAAACTGGACGAACTTCGCGGAGCGGGGGCGCGATGAGCCAGATCGATACGACTGCCCTGATGCAGAACGCGCTGCGCGAGATCGAGCGTCTGCAGCGCAAGCTCGGCGGCGTCGAGCAGCAGCTGCACGCGCCGATCGCCGTGGTCGGCATGGGTTGCCGCTTCGCGGGCGCCGATTCGCCGGAGGCGCTGTGGCAGCGCCTGCTCGACGGCGCGGACGGCGTGCGCGAGGTGCCGGCCGAGCGCTGGGACGCCGAGCGCTACTTCGATGCGGACCCGGACGCGAGCGGGCGCATCTACTGCCGGGCCGGCAGCTTTCTCGACGATGTGGCGTCGTTCGACGCCGGATTCTTCGGGATTTCGGCGCGCGAGGCGGCGATGCTCGATCCGCAGCAGCGCATGCTGCTCGAAGTGGTGTGGGAAGCGATCGAACGCGCCGGCATTCCGGCCGCCGAGCTGAAAGGCTCGGCGACGGGCGTGTTCGCGGGCGTGATGCACCAGGACTACGCGCACCGTTTCCGCGACGCGGACGACGTCGACCTGTACACGGCGTCGGGCAATGCGCCCAGCGTGCTCGCGGGCCGCGTGTCGCACGTGCTCGGCCTGCACGGGCCGACGCTCACGATCGACACGGCCTGTTCGTCGTCGCTGGTCGCCGTGCATCTTGCCTGCAATGCGCTGCGCGCGGGCGAATGCGACATCGCGATCGTCGGCGGGGTCAACGTCGTGCTGTCGCCGTTGTCGACCGCGGCCGAGTGTCGGGCGCACATGCTGTCGCCGAGCGGCCGCTGCCGTTCGTTCGACGACGGTGCGGACGGCTTCGTGCGCGGCGAGGGCTGCGGCGTGGTCGTGCTGCAGCGGCTCGCCGACGCGCAGGCCGCGGGCCGCGCGATCGATGCGCTGATCGCGGGTTCGGCGGTCAACCACGACGGCCGCAGCGCGGGGCTGACCGTGCCGAACGAGCATGCGCAGCGCGAGCTGGTGCGCAGCGCGCTGCGCGCGGCGCGCATCGACGCGTCGCAGGTGCGCTATGTCGAGGCGCACGGGACCGGCACCGCGCTCGGCGATCCGATCGAGGCGGCGGCGCTCGCCTCCGTGTTCGCGGGCCGCGCGCCGGACGCGCGCGTGCTGCTCGGGTCGATCAAGAGCAACTTCGGGCATCTCGAAGGCGCGGCCGGGATCGCCGGGCTGATCAAGGCGGCGCTCGCGGTGCGTCATGGCGTGGTGCCCGCCACGCTGCACGTGCGCACGCCCAATCGCGGCATCGAGTGGGACACGCTGCCGCTGCGCCTCGCGCTCGGCAACGAGCGCATCGACGCGGGCGACGCGCCCTGTGTCGCGGGCGTCAGTTCGTTCGGCTTCAGCGGCACCAATGCGCATGCGGTGGTCGTCGCGCCGCCGCGCGTCGATGAGGGCGGAGCGGCGCGTGATGTGGCCGAGGCTGAGGTTGAAGCTGAGGCGGGCGAGTGCTTGTTGACCGTCTCCGCGAAATCCGACGCCTCGCTGCGCGGCAATGCCGCGCGTTATGCCGATCACCTGACGGGTCTCGACGCGTCGGCGTGGGCGGCGGCCTGCCATGCGTCGCATGTCGCGCGTTCGCATTTCCCGCACCGGCTCGCGGTGGTCGCCGCGAGCGCCGACGCGATGGCGCGCGAGCTGCGCCGCTTCGCGCGCGGCGAGGACGCGGCCGTCGCGAGCGGCGTATGCGGCGCGATGCCGATCGGCCGCGCGGCGGCAACCGCCGAGGCTGACGCGGCGCAGGATCCGGCCGCGCGCCTGGCGGCGCTCGCGCAGCGCTACGTGGCCGGCCAGCCGGTCGACTGGCCGGCGGCGATCGTCGCCGGCGGCCGTCTCGCGCCGCTGCCGACCTATGCCTTCGACCGGCAACGCTACTGGGTCGACGAGCGCCGCGCGAACGCGTCGTCGCCGCTGTACCGCGTCGCCTGGCAGCCGGCGCCGACGCCGGCCGTCTCGCGCCGCCCGGGCGGCCGGATCGTCGCGGGCGATCCGGCGTGCTGCGCGGCGGTGGCGCGCGCGCTCGACGCCGTGGGCGAACGCTGCACGATCGTGGCCGCCGAGATCGAGGCGATCCGCGCGGCGGGCTCGGCCGAACACGGCATCGTGCTTGCGTTCGACGACGCGGCGCGCGAATCCGCGCGCGAGCCGGTGGCGGCCGTCGCGCGTCACGGCGCGCTGCTGGGCGCGCTCGCGCGCCATCTGGCCGAGACGCCGTCGGCGGGGCCCGTCACGGTCGTCACGCGCGGCGCGCTGGCGACCGGGCCGGCGGAGGACGTCGACCCGGTCGCCGCCGCGTTGAGCGCCGCCGTGCGGGTGGCGCGACGCGAGCAGGGCGAGGCGTGGCGCGGCACGATCGATGTCGACGGTGCGCCGGCCTCGTTCGACACGCTCGCGGCGCTGCTTGGCGACGCATCCGCCGAGGAGCAGCAGGCGGTGCGCGGCGCGACCGTGCTGGTGCCGCGCCTGCGGCGCGCGGGGGCCGGCGCGGCCGACGCGATCCCGGCACTCGACGCCGACGCGGCCTATGTCGTGACGGGCGGCACCGGCGCGCTCGGTCTCGCGACCGCGCGCTGGCTCGCGGGCCGCGGCGCGCGTCATCTGCTGTTGATCAGTCGCGGGGGCGAAACCGGCGAGGCCGTGCAGGCGGCCTGCGCGCGCTTGCGCGCCGACGGCGTCGAGGTGCGCGCGGCGGCGGCCGACATCGCCGACGAAGACGCGTTGCGCGAGGCGCTCGCCACGGCCGGCCGGCCGATTCGCGGCGTCGTGCACTGCGCGGGCGTCGTGCGCGATGCGCCGCTCGACACGCTGGACGCGGCGGCGTTCACGGCCGCGCTGCGCGCGAAAGTGGGCGGGGCGGTATTGCTGGAGCGCCTGACCGATGCGCAGCCGCTCGACTTCTTCCTGCTGTACTCGTCCATCTCGGTCGTGGTGGGCCGCCACGGGCAGGCGGCGTATGCCGCCGCGAACGCGTATCTCGACGCGCTCGCGCAGCGGCGCAGCGCGCGCGCGCGCCCGGCGCTGTCGATCGGCTGGGGGCTGTGGGCGGCCGGCATGGGGGCGGCGGACGCCAGGACGGCCGGCCGGATCCGTGCGGGCGGCCTGCATCCGCTCGGCGAAGCCGAGGCGTTCGCGGCGCTGGAGCAGGCCTTCACGGGCGAGCCGCATGTGATCGTCGCGGCGATCGATCTTGCGCGGATCGCCGCGCAGCCCGACCTGCCGCGCCTGATCGAAGGCCTCACCGGCCGCCCGCCGGCCCCGCGCGCGCGGACCTTGTCGTTCGAGCAGCTGCGCGGGCGCACGGCCGACGCGCGCCGCGCCTTGGTGGCCGAGTATCTCGACGCCGAATTGCGCGCGGTGCTGTCGAGCCCGGCGGCGCTGCCGCATCAAACCTCGCTGCTGGATCTCGGCGTCGACTCGCTGACCGGCGCGGAACTGCGCAATGCGCTCGAACGCGCGTTGGGCGTATCGGTTGCGATCACGCACCTGATCGACGGCTCGTCGCTCGACGCCTTGATCGCGCGCGTCATGACGCAGGTGGAACGACGGCTCGTGACCGAACAGACCTCGGCCGCCGGCGCCGACACGGAGGAAATCACGCTATGACCCTGGTCAGACTCATGACCGATCTCGCCGACGCGGGCATCACGCTGCACCGCCGCGGCGACCAGCTTCACGTCCAGGGGCCGCCGGGCGCGCTCGGCGGCGCGCTTGTCGCGCGGCTGCGCGACGCCAAGGAAGCGCTGCTGCGCGTACTCGACGACGACGAGGCGTCGCGCGCGAGCCCGCTCGCGCCGGCGCGGCCGGGCGAAGGCGGCGACGCGGCGGCGCTGTCGCCGGGACAGGCGCGCCTCGTCGCGGCGACGCGGCTCGGCGATCCGGCGATGTACAACGAACAGGCCGCGATCGAACTCGCGGATGCCGTCGACGCGGCGGCCATCGCCCGCGCGTTCGCGTCGCTCGCGCGCCGGCACGACATCCTGCGCACCGTGTTCGTCGACGGCGAGCCGCAGCGGCAGGCGGTATTGCCCGAGCCGGTCGTGCTGCTCGAACGGTGGGCGGTCGACGGCGACGACACGTTGCGCGCGCGCGCGGCGGAGCTGGCCCGCATGCCGTTCGCGAGCGGCGCGCCGATGTGGCGCGTCGATGTGTTCTCCACGCCCGAGCGGGCGGCCGTGCTCGTGCTGACGATCCACCATGCGATCTTCGATCGCTGGTCGATGAGCGTGCTGATCCGCGACTTCAGCGCGTATCTCGCTTCGCCGGATGCGCCGCCGGCGTCGACGCCGCCTCTGAGCTACCGCGACTTCGCGGCCTGGCAGCACCGCTGGATGGCGACGCCGGACTATGCCGCGCAGCTCGAGGACTGGGTGGACACGCTCGCCTCGGTCGACGAGGTGCCCGCGATCCGCGGCGATCGTGCCCGGCCGCCCGCGCCGAGCGGGCGCGGCGGCACCCTGCGCGTCGCGCTGCCGGCCGACTGCATCGAAGCGGCGGCGGCGTTCTCGCGGACGCACAACACGACGCTGTTCACGACCCTCTTCAGCGTGTTCGCGCTGCTTCAGCATCGCTATACGGGCGAGGCCCGGGTGCTGGCGCTGACGCCCGCGGCGAACCGGCCGTTCCAGGCGGCCGAGGACATCGCCGGCTACTTCGTCAATCTGGTCGCGCTCGCGGCGGACCTGCGCGACGGCGACAGTTTCGGCGCGCTGGTCGGCCGGATGCGTGACGTCACGGCGCGCGCCTTCGCGCGGCAGGGCGTGCCGCTCGATGCGATCGTCGACCGGCTGCGCGCGCGCGGCGGGCCGCGCCACGACCAGTTCGCGCAGACCGTGTTCGCGTTTCAGAACGTTCGCCTGCCCGCGGTGCACACCGCGAGCGGCACGGCGAGCCCGTTCGATCTCGACAGCCCGTTCGCGCGTTTCGATCTCTACCTGTCGATCGAAGGCGACGAGCGCGGCACCTTCGCGGTTTGGCAATACAACACCGACCTGTTCGACGCGGACACCATCCGCCAGCTCGGGGCGCATTACATCGCGCTCTTGCGCGCGGCGCTGGCCGCGCCGGAAGCGGAGGCGCACGCGTTGCCGATGCTGTCCGGCGACGATGAGGCGCAGCTGCGCGCATGGGGGCGGCATGCCGAGCCGTATCGCTCCGACGCCACGATCGTCGAGTTGTTCCGCGCATGCGCGGCGGCGCATCCCGAGCGCACCGCGCTCGAACAGGGCACCGCGCGCTGGTCCTACGCGGACCTCGATCGCTGGTCGGCGCGCGCGGCCGCACGCCTGCGCGCGGCGGGCGTCGCGCCGGGCGCGGTGGTGGGCGTCGCGGGCGAGCGCTCGCCGCGCCTGCTCGCCGCGTTCCTCGCGGTGCTGAAGGCGGGGGCGGCCTATCTGCCGCTCGATCCCGGCTATCCGGCGGCGCGCCTGGGCGCGCTGCTGGCCGACGCGGCGCCCGCGCTCGTGATCGTCGCCGACGGGCTCGACGCGGGCTGGCTCGGTGACTACGCCGGGCCGGTGCTGGGCCTGTCCGATTGCGAGGCCGAGGCGGACGGAGCGCCCGAGCGCGAGGCCCCCCGCGCCGAGGCGGACGACCTGGCCTACGTGATGTACACGTCGGGCTCGACCGGCCAGCCGAAGGGCGTGGCGATTCCGCATCGCGGCGTCGTGCGGCTCGCGACGGGCGGCGCGTATGCGCGGCTGGACGCCTCGACGGTGATGCTGCAGCAGTCGCCGCTCGGCTTCGACGCGTCGACGTTCGAGATCTGGGGCTGCTGGCTCAATGGCGGGCGGCTGGTGCTCGCGGCGTCCGGCATGCCGTTCTTCGATGCCGTGTCCGAGGCGATCGCGCGCGACGGCGTCACGACGATGTGGCTCACGGCCGACCTGTTCCGCATGATGGTCGAGGAGGAGCCGGCGGCGCTCGGCGGCCTGCGCGAGCTGCTGACGGGCGGCGACGCGCTGCCCGTCGCGAGTTGCCGCGCGTTTGTCGAGGCGTGCCCCGGTGTCGCGCTGATCAACGGCTACGGTCCGACGGAGAACACGACGTTCACCTGCAGCCACCGCGTGACGGCGGCCGACGTGCGGCGCGGCGCGATCCCGATCGGCCGGCCGATCGGCAACACCGAGGTACGCGTGGTCGACGCGCGGGGCGGCCTGGTTCCCGTCGGCGTGCCCGGCGAGCTGTGGGCGGGCGGCGACGGGCTGGCGCTCGGCTATCTCGGGCGCGCCGATCTGACGGCCGAGCGCTTCGTCGACGCACCGTCGCCCGACGGCGGGCGCTGGTATCGCACGGGCGACCTCGTGCGCTGGCGGCGTGACGGGGTGCTCGAATTCCTGGGCCGGATCGACTCGCAGGTCAAGCTGCGCGGCTATCGGATCGAACTCGGCGAGATCGAGGCGACGCTGGGCCATCACCCGGCGCTGAGCGGCTGCGCGGTGGCCTTGCGCCGCAGCGCGGCGGACGAGAAGCAACTGGTCGGGTATCTGGTCGCGCGGCCGGAGGCGGGCGAGGCCGTCGAGGCGGGCGAGGTGCAGGCCTGGCTCGCCGCGCGGCTGCCGGGCTATATGGTGCCGCGCACGTGGGTCCGGCTCGATGCGTTGCCGCAATCGGCGAACGGGAAGGTCGATCGCAAGCGCCTGCCGGAACCGGAGATCGAGATCGGGTCGGCGGCGGCGAGCAGCGAGGCCGAGGCCGCGCTGGTGGAGATCTGGCAGGGCCTGCTCGGGTTGGCGCGGGTGGGGGTGCGGGACAACTTCTTCGCGCTCGGCGGCGATTCGATCCTGAGCATCCAGATGGCGTCGCGCGCGGCGGAACGGGGGCTGCGCATCAGTCCGCAGCAGGTGTTCAGCTATCCGACGATTGCGGAGCTGGCCGCGCAGGGTTGCGAGGCGGAAGACGTTTCGGGCGTGGCGGCGGAGCAGGGCGAGGTGCGGGGCGAGGTGATGGCGGGGCCGATCCAGGCGTGGTATCTGGGCTGGCCGGGCGAGGACTGGGAACAGTTCAGCCAGGGCGCGTATCTGGAGCTGAACGAGCCGCTTGAGCCCGAGGTATTGATCGCCGCGCTGCAAGCGGTCGCGCAGCGGCACGATGCCTTGCGGATCGCGTGGCGGCACGACGGGAGCGCATGGCGTCAGGAAAGCGGCGCGGGTGCATCGGTCGAGGTGGAAATCGAGGATCTGCGGAGTCTGTCCGAGGCGGAGGCCGAGCAACGGCTGGAAGCGAGTGCGGCCGAACTGCAAGCGGGCCTGAGATTGAGCGGCCCGAGCCTGTGGGCGGCGCGCCTGTATCGAATGGAACGAGGCTGGCGACTGCTGTGGCTGGTGCATCACGCGTCGGTGGATGGCGTGTCGTGGCGGATCCTGTCGGACGATCTGTGGCGCGCGTATGCGGCCCTGCAAAAGGGCGAGCCGGTGAAGTGGCCGGCCAAGAGCGTGTCGTATCAGGCGTGGTCGCGGGAAATGTCGGCATGGTCGCGCGCGTTGCCGGAAGCGGAATTGCGGTACTGGCAGGAGATGGACGTGCCGGGTACGCCGCTGCCGGTGGACGGCGGGCATGTGTCGGAAAACACGGTCGCCACGGAGTCGCGCGTCTCGCTGGACTGGGATGCGGAAACGACCGAATGCTGGTTGCGGCAAGCGGGCGACGCCTACCGGATGCGCCCGGAAGAACTGCTGGTCGCGGCGCTGGCGCGCACCTTGTCGGACTGGACCGCGACCCCCGAATGCGTGCTGGACCTCGAAGGTCACGGCCGGGACGGTTTGACGGGCGTGGACGTCTCGCGGACGGTCGGCTGGTTCACGAGCCTGTATCCGCTGCGCCTGCCGCTGAGCGGCGATCTGTCGCGTGACCTGAAGTCGGTGAAGGAGCGGATGCGCGGCGTGCCGCACGGCGGGATCGGCTACGGGGCGCTGCGCCACGGCGCGCAGGCCCCGGAACTGGGCGCGCACGACCGCACGGTCTGCTTCAACTATCTGGGCCAATGGCGGCTGGACGAGGGCGGCGAACCACGCTCGGCCTGGCTCGGCGAAGCGCCGGGCGGCACACGCTCGGCCGCGATGCGGCGGCGCTACGCGCTCGACGTCGTGGCGCAGGTCCACGACGGCCGCCTGCGCGTCGACTGGCGCTACAGCACGGCGCTGCACGAAACAGCCACGATCACGGCGCTCGCCGCCGGGTTCCGCGATGCGCTGGACGCCGTGCTGGCCCACTGCCTGTCGCCGCGGGCGGGCGGCCTCACGCCGTCGGACCTGCCGCTCGCCCACCTCGACCAGCACGAGATCGACGCGATCGAGCGCGACCACCCGCGCCTGGAAGCGCTGTACGGCGTCACGCCGCTCCAGCAGGGCATCCTGTTCCATTCGATCGCCGACGGGAGCGCGTCGCTGTACGTCGAGCAGCTGCACTGGAAAATGACCGGCGCATTCGACGCGGCGCGGTTCCAGCGCGCCTGGTCGGACGTGGTCCAGGCGCATGCGTCGCTGCGCACGACCTTCCGCTGGCGCAACCTGAAAAGCGCGGTCCAGCTCGTCCACGACCGGCTCGAACCGGACTGGGACGTGCTCGACTGGGGCGCGCTGCCCGCCGACGCCCGCGCCGGCCGCTTCGCCGCGCTGGGCGAGCAGGACCGCGCACGCGGCTTCGATCTCGAACGCGGCCCGCTGCTGCGCGGCACGTTGATTCGCGAGCCCGGCGATGCGTGGCGCTTCCTGTGGAGCTACCACCACGCCGTCGTCGACGGCTGGTCGGTGCCGCTGATCCTGAAACAGGTGCTCGACCGCTACGCCGCGCTGCGCGCGGGCGACGCGCGTCCGCTGCCGGGCAGCCGCTTCCTGCCGTTCGTGAGCTGGCTGGCCGCGCGCGACCCGCGCGAGCAGGCCGCGTACTGGAAGCAGGTGCTGGACGGCATCGACGAGCCCACGCCGATCGGCTTCGCCTCGCCCGCGCGCGGCCCGCAACCGCAGGGCCAGGGCCGGCGCGCGTTCGCGTTCGACGCGGCGCTGCGCGATCAGGTCGACCGCGCGGCGCGGCAGGCCGGCGTGACGCGCGCGAGCCTGCTGACGGGCGCGTGGGCGCTGACGCTCGGCTATGCGGGCGGCGGGCGCGACGTTGTGTTCGGCACGACCCTGTCCGGCCGCCCCGCGACGCTGCCCGGCGTCGAACAGATGGTCGGGCTGTTCATCAACACGGTGCCGGTGCGCGTCGGCATCGACGACGACGCGCGCGTGTCGTCGTGGCTGCAGGACCTGCATCGCGGGCAGAGCGAACGGGCGCGGCTCGGCGCGGCGTCGCTCACGGACATCCAGCGCTGGGCGGGCTACGACGGCGGCGAGCTGCTGAGCAGCCTGTTCGTGGTCGAGAACTACCCGGTCGACCGGACGCTGGCCCGGCGCGACGTCGGGCTCGACGTCAGCGAGTTCGCCGCCGCCGAGACGCGCACCAACTATCCGCTCGTCGCGCAGCTGATCCCGGGCGCGGAAACCGTGCTCTACGTCGACTTCGATACGTCGCGTTATGACGACGAAGGGATCGGCCGGCTCGGCGCGAGCTTCCTGCACGTGCTCGCGCAACTTGCCGCGCGGCCGGACGCGCGGCTCGGCGAGATCGCGCTCGTCGACGACGGCGAAGCGCACCGGCTGATACACGCGTGGAACGCGACGCCGCCCGTCGGCGCGGGCGATCTGCTGCATGCGGGCATCGAGCGGCACGCGCGGCTGACGCCGCTCGCGCCCGCGATCGTCGGCGCGGACGACGCGATGAACTATCGCGAGCTGGCCGACGAGACGCTGCGCGTCGCGCGGGCCGTGGCGGCGGCGGGCGCGCGGCGCGAGCCGGTCGCGGTGCTGCTGCCGCGCGCCGCGCGCACGGTCGCCGCGTACTCGGGCGTGATGCGCGCGGGCTGCGCGTACGTGCCCGCCGATCCCGCGATGCCGCCGGGACGGCTGCGCGACCTGCTCGCGACGGTCGGCTACGTGCTGACGACGCGCGCGCATCTGCCGCTGCTCGAGGGCGTCGCGGCGCGCGCGATCGTGCTCGACGAGAGCGAGGCGGCGGATGCTGCGGCGGTCGATACCGCGGCGGTCGACACCGCGGCGGTCGCTACCGCATTGCCGGATGCCGCGCTGCCCGAGGTCGCGCCCGACGATCTCGCCTACGTGATGTTCACGTCGGGTTCGACCGGCAAACCGAAGGGCGTGATGATCACGCACCGCGCCGCGTCGCTGACGATCGAGGCGATTCTGCAGCGCCATGCGATCGGCGCGTCCGACCGGCTGATGTGCGTGTCGGCGGCGGGCTTCGACCTGTCGGTGTTCGATTTCTTCGGGGCGTTCGCGGCGGGCGCGGCGGTCGTGCTCGCGCCGGAATCGTCGACGGTCGCGCCGGGCGTCTGGCTCGACCTGATGGTGCGCGAGCGCGCGACCGTATGGGAATCCGTGCCGGCCGTGGTGGAGTTGCTGCTGCTCGAATGCCGGCAGCGCGGGCGCGCGCTGCCGCCCGCGCTGAAGCTCGTGATGATGAGCGGCGATCGCGTGCCGGTCGGGCTGCCCGCGCAGATCCGCGCGGCCGCGACCGCCGACATCGAGGTGTTCGCGCTCGGCGGCGCCACCGAGGCGGCCATCTGGTCGTGCTGGTACGACACGCGCGGGCTCGCGCCCGACGCCGCGTTCGTGCCGTATGGCCGGCATTTGCCGGGGCAGCGGCTGTATGTGCTGTCGTCGTCGCTGCAGGCGGTGCCGGTCGGCGTGCCGGGCGATCTGTGGATTGCCGGCGCGGGGGTGGCGCTCGGCTATCTCGGCCAGCCCGACCTGACGGCCTACCGGTTCGTCGACAACCCCTATGTGCCGGGCGAGCGGATGTACCGGACCGGCGACCGCGCGCGCGTGCTCGCCGACGGCAACCTCGAATTCCTCGGGCGGGTGGACGATCAGGTCAAGATCGGCGGCTTCCGGATCGAGATCGGCGAAATCGAGGCCGCGCTCGGGGCGGCGCCGGGCGTCGAACGCGGGGTGGCGTCGGTGATCGAGCGCGAGGGGCGGCGGATGATCGCGGGCTACGTGCTGTTGCGCGCGGACGCGACGTTCGACCTCGACGCGATCCGCGACACGCTCGCGCGGCGTCTGCCGCCTTACATGCGGCCCGCGTCGGTCATGGCGCTCGACAGCGTGCCGCTGAGCGCGAACGGGAAGGTCGACCGCAAGCGCCTGCCGGAACCGGAGATCGAGATCGGGTCGGCGGCGGCGAGCAGCGAGGCCGAGGCCGTGCTGGTGGAGATCTGGCAGGGCCTGCTCGGGTTGGCGCGGGTGGGGGTGCGGGACAACTTCTTCGCGCTCGGCGGCGATTCGATCCTGAGCATCCAGATGGCGTCGCGCGCGGCGGAACGGGGGCTGCGCATCAGTCCGCAGCAGGTGTTCAGCTATCCGACGATTGCGGAGCTGGCCGCGCAGGGTTGCGAGGCGGAAGACGTTTCGGGCGTGGCGGCAGAGCAGGGCGAGGTGCGGGGCGAGGTGATGGCGGGGCCGATCCAGGCGTGGTATCTGGGCTGGCCGGGCGAGGACTGGGAACAGTTCAGCCAGGGCGCGTATCTGGGGCTGCACGAGCCGCTTGAACCCGAGGTATTGATCGCCGCGCTGCAAGCGGTCGCGCAGCGGCACGATGCCTTGCGGATCGCGTGGCGGCATGACGGGAGCGCATGGCGTCAGGAAAGCGGCGCGGGTGCATCGGTCGAGGTGGAAATCGAGGATCTGCGCGGTCTGTCCGAGGCGGAGGCCGAGCAACGGCTGGAAGCGAGTGCGGCCGAACTGCAAGCGGGCCTGAGATTGAGCGGCCCGAGCCTGTGGGCGGCGCGCCTGTATCGAATGGAACGAGGCTGGCGACTGCTGTGGCTGGTGCATCACGCGTCGGTGGATGGCGTGTCGTGGCGGATCCTGTCGGACGATCTGTGGCGCGCGTATGCGGCCCTGCAAAAGGGCGAGCCGGTGAAGTGGCCGGCCAAGAGCGTGTCGTATCAGGCGTGGTCGCGGGAAATGTCGGCGTGGTCGCGCGCGTTGCCGGAAGCGGAATTGCGGTACTGGCAGGAGATGGACGTGCCGGGTACGCCGCTGCCAGTGGACGGCGGGCATGTGTCGGAAAACACGGTCGCCACGGAGTCGCGCGTCTCGCTGGACTGGGATGCGGAAACGACCGAATGCTGGTTGCGGCAAGCGGGCGACGCCTACCGGATGCGCCCGGAAGAACTGCTGGTCGCGGCGCTGGCGCGCACCTTGTGCACGTGGACCGAGACAACGGAGTGCGTGCTGGACCTCGAAGGTCACGGCCGGGACGGTTTGACGGGCGTGGACGTGTCTCGAACGGTCGGCTGGTTCACGAGCCTGTATCCGCTGCGCCTGCCGCTGAGCGGCGATCTGTCGCGTGACCTGAAGTCGGTGAAGGAGCGGATGCGCGGCGTGCCGCACGGCGGGATCGGCTACGGGGCGCTGCGCCACGGCGCGCAGGCCCCGGAACTGGGCGCGCACGACCGCACGGTCTGCTTCAACTATCTGGGCCAATGGCGGCTGGACGAGGGCGGCGAACCACGCTCGGCCTGGCTCGGCGAAGCGCCGGGCGGCATGCGCTCGGCCGCGATGCGGCGGCGCTACGCGCTCGACGTCGTGGCGCAGGTCCACGACGGCCGCCTGCGCGTCGACTGGCTGTACAGCACCGCGCTGCACCGGACGCAGACCGTCACCGCCCTTGCCGCCGGGTTCCGCGACGCGCTGGACGCCGTGCTGGCCCACTGCCTGTCGCCGCAGGCGGGCGGCCTCACGCCATCGGACCTGCCGCTCGCCCATCTCGACCAGAACGATATCGACGAAGTGCTACAGCTATTGAACGAGCAATCATGAATCCAACCTTGTCGAACACCGCCCAGCAAGCCCGCTCGAACGTCGAGACGATGCTGCCGCTGACGCCGACGCAGCAGGGCCTGCTGTTTCACACGCTGAAGGCGCCGGAGTCCGGCGTCTATTACGAGCAGGTCGGCTGCACCTTCCAGGCCGCGCTCGACGTCGCCGACTACCGGCGCGCGCTCGAAGCGGTGGTCGCACGCCACGGCGTGCTGCGCACCGGTTTTCTGTGGGATGGGCCGTCGAAGCCCGTCCAGGTCGTCTTCCGCCACGTCGAGCTGCCGTGGATCGAGGAAGACTGGCGGCACCTCGATCGCGACGAGCAGCAGCGCCGCCTTGCCGCCTATCGCGAGGCGGACCGGCGGCCGGGCTTTCACCTGAGCCGCGCGCCGCTGATGCGCTGCGCGTTGTTCCGCACCGGGGCGCAATGCTACGAATTCGTCTGGAGCTACCACCATCTGCTGCTCGACGGCTGGTCGGTGCAGATCGTGCTCGGGGAAGCGCTGGCCTGCTACGACGCGTACCGGCGCGGCGACGCGCCGGCCTTGCCGCCGCCCCAGCCGTACAGCGCGTTCCTGCGCTGGCTCGACGCGCAGGACGGCGCGGCGGCCGAGGCGTTCTGGCGCGCGCGCCTGGGCGACGTCCGCGCGGCCACGCCCCTGCCGCTCGCCGATGCCGCGCGGCCCGGCGACGCGAGCGGCCACGGCACGCTCGAACGCCTGCTCGATCCGAGCGCGAGCGATGCGCTGCAACAGCTGGCCCGCGCCTGCGAGGTCACGCCGAGCACGGTGATCCAGGCCGCGTGGGCGCTGCTGCTCGGCCGCGCGAGCGGCCGCGACGACGTGGTGTTCGGCACGACCGTCTCCGGCCGGCCCGCCGGCCTGCGCGGCGTCGAGCAGATGGTCGGGCTGTTCGTCAACGCGCTGCCGACGCGCGTGGCCATCGACCCGACGCTCACGCTCGGCGACTGGTTCCGGCGCCTGCATCGGCAGCACGTCGAGGCCGAGGCGTATGCATACACGCCGCTGCACGTGATTCCGGGCTGGAGCGGCGTCGCGCCCGGCGCGCCGCTGTTCGAGAGCCTCGTGGTGTTCGAGAACTATCCGGCGCACGCGGCGGCGAACCGCTATCGCGAGCAGCTGGGCGTGGCCGGCGTCGAGGTCGTCGAGCAGACCAATTACCCGCTGACCGTCGTCGCGATTCCGGGCGAGCGCCTGTGCCTGCGTGTGCACTTCGATCGGCAGCGCCTCGCGGAAGCGTCGGCGGCGCGCCTGCTCAAGATGCTCGCGACGCTGCTCGACCAGTTCCTGCGCGGCGGCGCGGCGCTGCGCGTCGGGCAGGTCTCGCTGCTCGGCGACGAGGCGGGCCGCGCGCTGGTCGCGCAGTGGAACGCGGCGGCGCGGCCCGCCGCCGACCCGGCGCGGCTGTGCCTGCACCGACGCTTCGAGGCCCAGGCGCGGATGCGGCCGGATGCGATCGCGGTGCAGTACGACGGCCGCTCGCTCAGCTACGCCGAACTCGAGCGTCGCGCGAACCGGCTCGCGTGGCGGCTCGATGCGGCGGGCGTGCGCGGCAACGTGCCGGTCGCGCTCGCGTTCGAGCGCGGCATCGACAGCATCGTCGCGATGCTGGCCGTGCTGAAGGCGGGCGCGTTCTATGTCCCGCTGGATCTCGACCATCCGCCGGAACGGCTCGCGTGGATGCTCGACGACATGCAGGCCGGCGTGCTGATCTGCGACGACGCGCGGCGCGAGCGCTTCGATGGCTTCGGCGGCGCGCGGCTCGTGATCGATGCCGATGTGGAGGCGGCCGCCGTGGACACGGCCGCCGTGGAGACGGCCGACGTCCGCGCCGAAGCGCCGCCGCCGCGCGATGCCTCGCCCACCGACCTCTGCTATGTGATCTACACGTCGGGTTCGACCGGGCAGCCGAAGGGCGTGTGCATCGAGCATCGCAATGTCGACCACCTGTTCGCGGCGACGCGGCAGACCTACGGCATCGGGCCGACGGACGTCTGGACCCAGTTCCACTCCTATGCGTTCGACTTCTCGGTGTGGGAAATCTGGGGCGCGCTGCTGCACGGCGGGCGGCTCGAAGTGGTGCCCTACGGCTGCTCGCGCACGCCGAACGCCTTTCTCGCGCTGCTCGCGCGCGCGGGCGTGACGATGCTGAGCCAGACCCCGACCGCGTTCAAGCAGCTGCTGCGCGCGCTGGACGACGCGCGGCAGCCGCTGCCGGCGAGCCTGCGCTACGTGTTCTTCGGCGGCGAAGCGACGATTCCGAGCCAGTTCGCCGCGTGCCTGAACGATGCGCACGGCGTCACGCTCGTCAACCTGTACGGGATCACCGAGACCACGGTCCATGTGACCGAGCGCGTGCTCGGCCCGGGCGACGCGCAATCGTCGCGCAGCCCGGTCGGCCGGCCCTTGCCCGGCTATCGCGTCTACCTGCTCGACGCGGCCGGGCATCCCGTGCCGCCGGGCGTGCCGGGCGAGATCCATGTCGGCGGAGAAGGCGTCGCGCGCGGCTATCACAACCGCCCCGAACTCGATCGCGCGCGCTTCGTCGCCGATCCGTTCGCGCCCGGCGCGCGCCTGTATCGCAGCGGCGATCTCGGCCGCTTCGATGCGCACGGCGAACTCGACTATCTGGGCCGCATCGACGATCAGGTCAAGATCCGCGGCTTCCGGATCGAGCTGGGCGAAGTGGAGGCGGCGCTGGCCCGGCACCCGGAAGTCGTCCACGCGGCGGTCATGGTCGACGACGCGACCGTCGATGGCCATGCGCAGCTGGTGGGGTTCATGGTGTTGCGCGACACCGGGCGCGTGTCCGGCGCGGCGCTGCGCGACTGGCTCGCGCAGCGCCTGCCGCCGCACGCGCTGCCCGCGCGCCTGATCGAGCTCGATGCGATTCCGCTCACGACCAACGGCAAGCTCGATCGCCGCCGGCTCGTCGACGCGCTGGCGGCCGACGGCGACGCGGCGCGACCGCACGTCGCGCCGCGCAATGCGGTCGAGCAGACCCTGGCCGATGTCTTCGCGTCGGTGCTCAAGCGCTCGACGGTCGGCGTCACGGACAATTTCTTCGAGCTGGGCGGCGACTCGATCCTGAGCATCCAGATCCTGTCGGCCGCGCACAAGGTCAGCATCGATTTCTCGCTCGACGACCTGATGCAGTCGCTGACCATCGAGCGGCTCGCGCCGCGCGTGCGGCCCGTCGGGGCGGCGGCGCCGGCCCCGGCCGCCCCGGCCGCGCGCGCGACGCCGTCGCGCGACCAGCCGTACGACGACGCGTATCCGCTCAGCGCGATGCAGATGGCGATGCTCGCCAACGAGATGCGGCACGGCCACGACTCCGCCTATCACAACGTCAACGATCAGCGCCTGGCCCTGCCGTTCGACGCCGCCGCGCTCGAAGCGGCGCTGCGCGGCGCGTTCGAGCGCCATCCGGCCTTGCGCACCGCGTTCGACCTGGCCGCCGACGACGAGCCGCTGCAGTACGTGCATCGCCGCGTGCCGTTGCCGCTGACCGTGCGCGACTGGCGCGGCCTCGATCCCGTGCAGCAGGACGCGCGGATCCGCGACTGGCGCGCGGCCGAGCAGCGCCTGCGGTTCGATGTCGCGCGTCCGCCGCTGATCCGCTTCACCGTGCATCGTCTGAGCGACGACACGATGCATATCGGCGTGACCAAGCATCACGCGATCCTCGACGGCTGGAGCTTCAATCTGCTGCTGTCCGAACTGATCTCCGACTACGCGGCGCGGCTGGCCGGCCGGGCGCTGACCCTCACCGCGCCCGCGAGCCGGTTTCGCGAGTTCGTCGAGCAGGAACGCGCGGCGGTCGGCTCCGACGCGCTGCGCGCCTGGTGGCGCGCGCGGCTCCAGGCGCTGCCCGTCACGCGGCTCACGCACGAGCCGGACGGCGATGCGACGCCGATGGCGGTGCCGATCTCGGCCGAGCAGTCGGCGCGCCTCGAAGCGCTCGCGGTGCGTGCGGGCGCGTCCGTGAAGAGCGTGCTGCTGACGGTGCATCTGCTCGCGCTGTCGCGCATCACGGGCATGCATGCGGTGACGAGCGGCGTCGTGTTCAACGGGCGCAGCGAGGGCGTCGACGGCGACCGCGTGCTGGGCCTGTTCCTGAACAGCCTGCCGCTCAGCTTCGACCTGACGGCCGGCACCCGCGACGCCGTCGCGCTGGTGCGCGCGGTGCAGGCGACCGAGATGGAAATCTTCAGTCGCCGGCGCTACCCGCTGATCGAACTGCATCGGCAGATCGGCACGGTGTTCGACGTGCTGTTCAACTTCACGCACTTCCGCGCGCTCGAGGAGGCCGTGCGCGACATCGACGTGTCCGAAGGCTACGCGACCGACATGACGAACGTGCCGCTCGTCGTGCAAAGCAGCGTCGACGGCCGGCACGGCGTGCTGCGGATCACGCTGGTGCCGTCGCGGCGGTATTTCTCGGCGGGGACCGTCGGCCGCTTCGTGGGCCACTACACGGACGCGATGCGCATGATGCTCGGCGAATCCGGGCCCGCCGGGCAGGCGGCCGATATGACGAACGCGGGCGACGCCGCCCGCCGCGGCGAGGCGTCGGCGCCCGCGGGATCGGCCGGGGGCGGGGTGTCCGCGGCCAATGCGCCCGCCGTCGCGCGACCGCATGGCGCGGCGCTGCGGCGCGAGCTGCGCGCGCTGTGGGCGGGCGTGCTCAAGCGCGAGGTGCCGTCCGACACGGCAGATTTCGGCGCGCTGGGCGGCGATTCGCTGCTGATGCTGCGGATCTGCTCGCGGGCGGGCCGGGCGTTCGGGCTCGACGCGCAGGTGGTGGCCCGCCTGCTGACGGCGCAGACGGTGGCCGAGCAGGCGCGCATGATCGAGACGGACGGCGCGGGCGGGGACGGGGCCCAGGTCGGCGCGCTCGTCGCGCTGTCCGCGCCCGGCGATGCGCCGCCGTTGTTCTTCGCGCCCGGCGCGGGCGGGCAGGCGTCGTATCTGCGCGCGCTCGCGGCCGAACTGCCGGATGCCTTCGCGGTCTGGGGCATGGCGCTGCCCGGGCCCGACGAAGGCGGCTCCGGCGCGAGCCGCGTCGAATCGATCGCGGCGGCGCTGCTCGCCGACATCCGGCGCGTGCAGCCGAGCGGCCCGTACCGCCTCGGCGGCCATTCGTTCGGCGGCTGGGTCGCCTTCGAGATCGCGCGGCAACTGCGCGAACAGGGCGAGGCGGTGGACTGGGTCGCGGTCGTCGACAGCCTGCCGCCGGGCCTCACGACGCAGCAGTCGCTCAAGTGGAACTGGTCGGGCGGGCGCTGGGTCGCGGAGATCGGTAACAGCTTCGCGCGCCTCGCCGATGCCGCGCTCGTCTTCGACGAAGGCGAATTCGACGGGCTCGACGACGCGCGGCAGGTCGAGCGTCTGCGCGCGCGCCTGATCGAGGCGGGCATCGTGCCGGACGAACTCGGCCTGTCCGAATTCGCGGCGCGCGTGCGCGCCTTCATCGCGCATTCGCTGACCGACTACGCCCCGGCGACGCGCTACGCGGGCGCGCTGCGCGTGATCGTCGCCGACGACGACCCGGATCGCGACGCGGGGGCGACGGAGCGCGACGCGCGCGTCGACGGATGGCGCGCGGCGGCCGCGGGCGAGGTGGCGGCGATCCGCTTGCCCGGCGATCACGTCGGCATCATGCGCGCGCCGTTCGTGGCCGGGCTCGCCGCCGCCCTGCGCGCGTGGCCCGAGCCGCGCGCCGTTTCAGTCATGGAAATCGAGGGAGAACAATGAATACACGAGTCACGGCATTCGCCGCTGTCGAGGCGGCGCTCGCGGAACCGGAAGCGGCGCTGGCGAACGGCGATTTCGAGGCGGTCGAACGCCTGATGAGCGACATCCGCGCGGCCAACCGGAGGCGCGGCCTCTGGCTGCCGCAGGTGTCGCGCGCGGACGGCGGCCTGGGCTTGAACCTGCTCGAACTGGTCGAGGTGGGCGAACTGCTGGGCCGCTCGCCGCTCGGCCATTACGCGGTCAACTATCAGGCGCCCGACGCCGGCAACATCGACGTGCTGCTCGAATACGCGACCCCCGCGCAGCGCCAGCGCTGGCTGGAGCCGCTGCTGCGCGGCGAGGTGCGCAGCTGCTTCGCGGCGACCGAGCCCGAATCCGCGGGGTCGAATCCGTCGTCGCTGAAGACGACGGCGGTGCGGCGCGACGGCGCGTGGCATCTGAGCGGCCGCAAGTGGTTCGCGTCCGGCGCCGATCGCGCGGGATTCGCGATCGTGCTGGCCGTCACCGACGAGGCCGCGCCGCTGCACGCGCGCACCAGCACCTTCATCGTGCCGGCCGACGCACCCGGGTTCCGCCACGTCCGCAACCTGCGCGTGATGGGCGACGAGGGCTACGGCTGGGCGAGCCACGGCGAGCTGGCGCTCGATGCATGCCGGGTCGGCGAGGACGCGATGCTCGGCAAGCCCGGCGAAGGCTTCGTCGTGCTGCAGGCGCGGCTCGCGACCGGGCGGCTGCATCATTGCGCGCGCTGGATCGGCGTGTGCGAGCGCGCGTTCGCGATCATGTGCCGGCGCGCGTGCCGGCGCGAACTCGCGGCAGGCGAGCTGCTGTCGTCGCGCCAGACCGTGCAGAACTGGATCGCCGAGAGCCGCGCATCGATCGACGCCGCGCGGCTGCTCGTGGCCCAGGCGGCGGCGCGCCTGCAGAATCGCCACGAGCGCGCGCAGATCGACATCTCGATCGCGAAGTTCTTCGTGGCCGGCGTGACGCAGACCGTCCTCGATCACGCGCTGCAGGTGCAGGGCGCGCTGGGCGTGAGCGGCGACACGATCCTCAACGTGCTCTGGCGGCACGAACGCGCGGGGCGCATCTACGACGGTCCGGACGAAGTCCACAAGGCGCTGGTCGCGCGCCATGCGCTCGCCGGCTTCCGGCGGGAGGCGTCATGAACGCGCGGATCGCGGAACAGGCGATGACGGCGCTCGGCCGCCCGGGCGCTGCCGCGCGCGCGACGCGCATCGGCGGCGGGCGGGCCAGCGAAGTGTTCCGGGTGCAGGGCGGCGAACGCGACGTCATCGCGTACTGGCTGCCCGAAGGCGGCGTGCGGGAGGCGCAGCGCCGCTTCGCCGTGCTGGACCGGCTGGCCGGCCAGTTCCGTCTCGCCCCGAAGCCGCTGGCGGTGGGCGACGCGGGCGCCGCCGCGCTGCTGCTGGTCGAACGGCTCGGCGGCGTCGCGCCGGCCGCGTGCGGGCCGCTCGGGCCCGGCACCGTGCGCCGCCTCGCGGAACAGTTCGTCGCGACGCTCGCGGCGCTGCACGCGCTCGAGATCGCGCCGGCCGACCGGCCGCCCGACTACCTGCGCCGCATCCTGGGCGAGTGGCGGCGGCGCTGGAACGCGGAGGCCGCGGGCGCGGCCGTCGACGCCGATTTCAGGGCCGTGGCGAACTGGCTGGCGGAGCGGATCCCGGACGCCGCGCCCGCCGCATTCCTGCACAACGACTACAAGCTCGACAACATCCTCGTCGATCCGGGCGATCCCGCGCGCGTGGTGGGCGTCGTGGACTGGGAGCTGGCGGCCGTCGGCCACCCGCTCGCCGATCTCGGCGCGGCGCTCGCGTACTGGATCGAGCCCGGCGATTCGTCGCTGCTGCGGCTCGACGCGCCCGGGCCGAGCTGCGCGCCGGGCGCGCCGACGCGCGCGGCGCTGGTCGAGCTGTACGCGGCCGCCGCCGGGCGCGACGTGGCGGAACCCGCCTACTGGTACGCGTACGGCCTGCTGCGGCTCGCCGTGATCACGCAGCAGCTGGCGCTGCGGCGTCGCGACGAAGGGCAGCGCGTGCCGCGCAGCGCGCTGATCGTGCGCTGGCTGCTCGATCGCGCGGCGCAGGCGTGCGGAAGCGGCCGGCTGTGAGGCCGCCCGCGCGCCATCCGATT
Organism: Burkholderia sp. GW821-FHT14F03; assembly: GCF_058803765.1. NCBI lineage: Bacteria > Pseudomonadati > Pseudomonadota > Betaproteobacteria > Burkholderiales > Burkholderiaceae > Burkholderia > Burkholderia sp. GW821-FHT14F03. Next base: position 86,091 of record NZ_JBXAPG010000017.1, on the reverse strand, counting down.
CACCCCTGACCCAGGACACCTGATCCATGAACACTGAAGCATCCACGACGCCCATCGACGTCATCGTGATCGGCGGCAGTCACGCCGGGCAATCCGCCGCGCTGCAGATCGCGCGCGCGCGCCGGCGCGTGCTGGTCATCGACGCGGGCGCGCGCCGCAACCGCTTCGCCGCGCATTCGCACGGCGTGATCGGCCAGGACGGCCGTTCGCCCGACGCGATCGCGGCGGACGGCCGGGCGCAGTTGCTCGCCTATCCGAATGCGCAATGGCGGGCGGATACCGTCGTGCGCGCGGAGCGGACCGACACCGGCTATGCACTCCACTGCGCCTCGGGACAACGCTACGACGCGCGCCACCTGGTGCTCGCGTTCGGCGTGGTGGACGAATTGCCGGACCTGGCGGGGCTGCGCGAACGGTGGGGGCAAAGCGTATTCCACTGCCCGTACTGCCACGGCTATGAACTCGACCAGGGCCGCATCGGCGTGCTCGGGAGCGGGCCGCTGTCGTATCTGTCGGCGATGCTGATGCCCGAGTGGGGCGAGACCGTGTTCCTGACGGACGGCAGCTTCGAGCCCGACGAGGCGCAGCGCGAGGCGCTCGCGCAACGGGGCGTCGAGATCGTGCCCGAGCGGGTCGCGCGCATCGTCGAGCGCGCGAGCGTCGAACTGGTCGACGGACGCCGCCTCGTGTTCGACGGACTGTTCACGATGAATCGCATGCGCCTGTCGAGCGCCGTCGCGGAACAGCTGGGCTGCGTGATCGAGGCGGGGCCGCTCGGACCTTACGTGCGCACCGACGATGCGATGGAGACCTCGGTGCCGGGCGTGTTCGCGTGCGGCGACATCACGCACCGGGGCGGCACCGTGGCGCTCGCGATCGGCAACGGCGCGCTCGCGGGCATTGCCGCGCATCGCAAGCTGGTGTTCGCGTGACGCGCCTGCGCGTCGCGCCGGGGCGCTCCCTTTTCTCTTTATCGGAAACCGATCTGTGAGTTGGCAAAACGTATGTTTCTCGTGGCTGTTGCGCCGGACGGCCAAATCCCTGACCCGCAAGCCGACCCTGACGGCCCAGGACATGCGCGCGCGCAGCGCGAAGTGGGCGCGCGGCGAGGCGAAGCCGCCGCGCGGCTGGCGCGTGCGCCAGCTCGACGCGCAGGCCGTGCGCGGCGAGTGGATCGAGCCGGACGGCGACGCGCCGCGCGATGCGTCCGGGCGGGTCATCCTGTACCTGCACGGCGGCGGCTATTGCTTCTGTTCCCCGCTGACGCACCGGACCGTGGCCGCCGCGCTCGCGCAGGAAGCGGATGCGCGCGCGTTCTCGCTCGATTACCGACTCGCGCCGGAGCATCCGTTTCCCGCCGCCGTCGACGATACGCTGGCGGCCTATCGCGCGCTCCTGGACGACGGCGTGAGGCCGGACCGGATCGTGGTCGCGGGCGATTCGTCGGGAGGCGGGCTGGCGCTGGCGCTGCTGCTGTCGCTGCGCGACGCGGGCGAGCCGCTGCCGGCCGGCGCGGTGCTGTTCTCGCCGTGGACGGATCTGGCGGCGACGGGGGCGTCGCTCGCCGCGAACGATGCGTCCGACGTGATGCTGACGGCTGTCGCGGTGAAGAATTTTTCCCGCTACTACCTCGGCGACACCGCCGCCGATCATCCGGTCGCCTCGCCGCTCTACGGCGAGTATGCGGGCTTGCCCGACCTGTTCATTCAGGCGAGCGATTCCGAGGTGCTGCTGGACGACGCCGCGCGCGTGGCCAGGAAGGCGAGCGAAGCCGGCGTCGGAGTGGACTTCAAGGTGTGGCGGCGGCTGCCGCATGCGTGGGCCACGTTGACGCCCATGCTGCCCGAGGCGAGGGCGGCGATCCGGGAAGCCGGCGGATTCATCCGCAAGGTGGCGGCATGAGCTACGAATGGACGCCGGCGCGCGGCAGCACGTGGGTGGATGCCCCGCCGGCCGGCCCGCATGCGACGCTGCGGCTGTTCTGCTTTCCCTACGCGGGCGGGAGCGCGACGGTGTTTCGGGGCTGGGCGGAACGCTTCCCGGCCACGGTCGATGTGCGGCCGATGCATCCGCCGGGGCGCGGGCGGCGCTTTCACGATGCGCTGCTGTACCGCGTGGATCAGCTGGCCGACGAGGCGACGGCCGCGATCGCGCCGCTGCTCGACCGGCCTTATGCGCTGTTCGGGCACAGCATGGGCGCGAGCGTGGCGTTCGAGGTGGCCCAGTGCCTGAGGGAACGACACCTGCCGCAGCCGGCGTGCCTGATCGTGGCCGGGCGGGGCGCGCCGCATCTGGACGACCCCGATCCGCCGATTCACGGCCTGCCCGATCATCGCTTCCTGGAAGAGGTCATGCGGATGAACGGCACGCCGGACGACGTGATGACGCAACCCGACATCGTCAAGATCATTCTGCCGGTCCTGCGCGCGGATTTCGAGGCCATCGAGATGTACCGGCCCGCGCCGAGGCCGCCGCTCGCTTGCCGGATCGTCGCGCTGGGCGGGCGGGACGAAGCGGGGAGCGTCGCGGCGGCGGCGTCGTGGCGCGACTACGGCACGGGCGGGTTTCGCGAGGAAATCGTGCCCGGCGACCATTTCTTCCTGCGCGGGCGGGCCGACCGGGTGTTCGAGATCCTGAACGAGGAACTGGAACGGATCGGCGCGCCGGGGCGGAACCTTCCGCGCCGCTTCGACGCGCGCTGAGCGGACGCGCGGCCGGACGCATCGATCGGGTTCCTCGACGCGCCCGCCGATCCGAATGCCCGCCCCGAGAGGCCGGGGGCTCGACGCGATCGCCCGGATCGACATCGATCCGCCGCGTCGATTCGATCACGCAACCCTGCTGCGCGCCGGGACGGATCGTACCCGGACAGCATCGTCCGACGGTTCGCGAGGGCGGTCGGGTCGCCCGGGTTTTCCGCGGGATGCGCCCGGGCGTCCTCGGCTTGCGGGGCCGGGCGCTTCCGGCGGCGTCGAATGCGCGGCCGATGCCGCTCAGGCCGCTCGCTCATTCCGGAAAGCGCCGCGTGCATTCCTTCCCGCCGTCGTTTGGCCAGCCCGCGCACGGCGCGGGCGTCCGCTGCCCCATTTGCCCGCCGAACGCACGCATGGCGTCCTGCCGTGTCGTCGAGCCGCCGCGCGCCGCGCGAATCCGGAATCGATTGCGCCGTGCGGGATTGCACAAAATCGAAAGCACGCCGCGCGGAACGTGTTTAGCATGGGTGGACGCCTGTATTTGCGCGGTCTTTCCCAGATGAATCGGAGAACGGAATGATGAATATCGGCGCATTCGTCGCATGCGCGCGTTCGGGGCACCGCGTCGTCATCGGCAACGGCGAGCAGGGCCCGGTCGCCGCGGCGGCGCGACTCGGCGTCAAGGAGCGCGTGTTCGCATTCCTCGCCCACGTGCCCTTGTTGAAGCAGTGCGACGCCGTCCGACGCTACGTCGAGCAGGTGCGCGTGGAGAATCGCCGCACGCTCGAGGTGTTCGTGCTGGCGTTGTCGAAGCGCTACGGCGCGCAGGCCGCGCAGGCGGCGTTCGAACACGGCGCGCGCCGCGACGGCGCGGCGCTGGAGCGGCGTCTGGTGAGCAGCATGGTGTCGATCGCCGAACACTTTCACGGCAGCGGCGCGGCCAAGCCGTTGGCGCGCCACATCGTCTTCCGGTCGTGGGAGTCCCGTGGCTTCTCGCATCCCGGGCACGCGTCGATCACGATCAAGAACCAGGCGGCCGCCGATGTCGCGCGGCATGTGTACGAGCACGTCAGCTGGTGGCCGAGCCGCCCCGTGAGCGATCGGCCCTTCAGTCAGGTCGCGTCGCTGACCCTGGGCAACTATCGGTCGGACAAGCAGTCGGAGCTGTCGCCCAAGACGAAGCAGAAGCTCCAGGACGGGGCCGCGGCGCGCGAGAAGATCCGCGCGGACGGCTATCGCTACGCGAGCGCGGAGGAAATCGCGGATGCGCGTTTCTTTCCCAAGGCGGCCCAGAAGGCGGACGCGTCGCGGGAATGGGGGCTCAGCGCGCGCAAGGTGTATTTCCCCGCGATCGGCCGCAATCCGGACAAGGCGGGGTCGGCCGGCGAGGCGCGGTTCGTGCTGTTCGGCCTGGACGAGAGCGCGATCCTGCGCGATGCGCGCGCGGTGAAGCAGGGCTCGGCGGACGGCGCGTTGTCGTATCGGATGGCGAGCACGCAGGAGAACTGCGCGGCGGTCGCATTGCGCGTGCTGCGCGCGGGCGGCGCCGAACGGTTCGTGCCGTTTGCCGCCGCCTGGATCTCCGAGGACCCGAATCGCGCCCACGCCTACGCGCAAGCCGTCCAGACCCGGATCGACGCGTTGAACCGGCAGCGCGCCGATATCGCGCGCCATTGCGCGGCGCTGTGCGACAGGCCGTCGGTCCGCGACGCCTGGCAGGCGTTCTCCGCCGCCGGGCCGGACCCGGCGCGCGCCGCGCGCCTCGACGACTGCGCCCGGCAGGTCGAGCGGCTCGGCGCGTATTTCACGCAGCTGTCCGACCCGCGCCTCGATCGCGCGGACGCGGATCTCGCGAACGCGATGCGGCGCTGCGCGCCGGCCGCCGGCGACGACGTCGCCGCGCTGACGCGCAAGGCCGGCGTCCTCGTCGAGACCCTCGCGCGCCGTCTCGACGCGCCGCCGAAGGACGACCGGGCGGCGCTGAGGCAGCGGAGCGCGCAGGCGATGATCGAACAGATCGAGGCATTCATGTCGATCGCGATCGCCGCGTGAGGCCGCCGGGCCGAACCGTCACGACCCTCACAACCGATCGGGAACCCCACGCCATGAACCTGCCTTCCGAATGCCTGGCCGCCCTGGCCGGGCGAGTTCGCCTGCCGCTCGAATTCGACGCCCACGGACAATGTTTCCTGCTGCTCGACGGGACGCTGATGATCTCCCTGCGCCGCGTCGAGAAGGCGGTGATCCTGTACGGGATGCTCGGCGAGTGTCCGGAATACGCATCCGCCGCATTCTGCAAGCGGGTGCTGGCGGCCACGCTCGACGTGTCGGAGGCGGGCGGCGGCATCGGATACGACGAGGAGACGGGCGCGCTCATGTTGATCGAGCGCGTCCCGATGGCGCGGCTTGGCGCGGACGCGAACGCCTTCGTCGATGCGTTCGACGCCTTCGCGACCCGCCTGGAACACCTGCTCGTCGCGTTCGGGGACGCCGGCGCGAGCGAGACGCAATGGCGAGCGCAGGCGACGGACGAACGGCTTCGCGCTGAAATCATTCCGTGACATACGCGGGCTACCTTCCCGTTCACGCGCCGGATCGACGATGCGCGCGCGGAACCGTTCGTCCGGCGTCGGACGAGGGAACAGGTGAGCAATCAAGAATCGAGTATGGACGCGAATAGACCGTGTGAAAAAGTGCTGGTGGTGGACAACTATCCGATCGTGCGCAACGGCGTCGAGGTCGTGCTGCGGGAGCGGTACGCGGGCATCGACGTGCGCGGCGTGTCCGACATGGACGCGGCGCGCGACCGCTGCCGGCTCGACCGGCCGGATCTGGTGCTGCTGGACCTGATGCTGTGGGGCGGCGATCCGTTGCCGGAAATGGGCGCGATCCGACGCGCGCAGCCGGGCATCCGGTTCGTCGTGTTCACGGCGCTTCGCTCGGAGGCGCGCGCGGCCGACGCGCTCCGCGACGGCGCGTCGGGCTATCTGACCAAGTGGTGCGGCACCGACGACATGGTGCGGGCGATCGCGCGCGTGATGGGCGGTCACACCTACATCGATCCGCTGCTCGACGAGGCGAAGGTGACGTCGGCAGTAGGCGGCCGCGCGCCGCGCGCGTCCGACGACGAGCTGACGCGTCGCGAAAAGGAGGTGTTGAAGCTGATCGCCGACGGGATGCGCAACCGCGAGATCGCGTCGCTGCTGAACATCAGCCCGAAAACCGTCGATTGTCATCGGCAGCGGCTCATGCAGAAGCTCGATGCGCACAACATCGCGAACGTCATCCATTGGGCGTATCGAAACGGCTATGCGGATGCCGGTGCGTTCCGGCCGTGACGGGCGCGGTCGCCGGGCGATTCGCGCGCGTCCCGCGCCCGCGTGCGCGGCGATGCGTCGCGTTTTCCATGTCTCTTCCCCTCTCATTGTCGTCGGCCGTCGGGAACGCTGCGCGCCCGGGCACCCCGGGCGGCCGCCCGGCCTCCTCCTCGACGTCCTCGACGTTGCCGGCGGCCGGGCGGTAGACGAGATTGACCGGCTCCCTCGGCGCGACCCGGCCGTGGGTTGTCGCGCGGTGTGCGTCTTTTCGGCCTCGTGCGTGCCTGGGCGACGCCGGTATCGAGGGAAGCGCGAAGCCGCCGTCAGCCGCGGGTCTCGCTCCGGGTCACCGCTTCCGCCTCGGCGGCGCATGACATGAACAGACGCGCATGCGATGACGATCGAATGCGGCCCGACGCGAAGACGGCTGCGTATTCGCGCACGTGAGACGACCCATGCAGGAAAACGCCAACGATAGGGATCAGGCGCGGCGATTTCGCGCCGCGTTCGCCGCGCCCGAGCCTCACGCCGCCGCCTTCGTGCGCGGCGATATGCTGAATGCCGTCGTGCTGTTGCTGCTGTTGTTCTACGCGAATCATCTGTTGTCGCGGCCCGGCGCGTGCACCTCGCTCAATCACACCCTGTCCGCGGTGGTATGGCCCGCGCCGGTGCTCGGCATCGCGCTGCTGCTGCATTGCGAGCGACCGTCGACGCAATGGCTCGGCGCATCGGCGCTGTTCGCCACGCTGCTCCTCGCCGGGTCGCTCGACTGGGTGCCGTGGCACGTCGACGCATTGTTCGCCGCCGTCAATGTGATCGAGGCCGTGGCGGGCGCATGGCTGGCCCGGCGCTACGTGACGATCGGCGGCGGCGCCACGCTGCGCGGCTTCGCGCTGTTCGTGCTGCTGCTGCCGGTGGGCGTGGCGGCACTGCATGCGACGCTCGCCGCGGCGATCCTGTCGGTGTGGATGAACGGCCGCGCGTGGTCGAGCGAATGGTCGCGCGCCTATGCGGCGAACGCGCTCGCGTTGCTCGCGCTGCTGCCGGCGTTGTTGACCTGGAACGCGCGCGCGTGTCGCGCGGCGTGGTCGCGGCATCGCAGCGGCTTGCCCATGCTCGCGGTATTCGGCGCGCTGTGCTGTGCGTCGATATGGCGCGACCAGGCGGAGATCGCGCGTGCGCTGCTTGCGCTGTCGCTGTGCTGGGTCGCGCTGGAAGGCGGCCTGTTGCTGGTGTCCCAGTGCAATGCGGCCGCCGCGATCGGCCTGATCGCGCTCACGCTGAGCGGGCGCGGCCCCTATGCGTTCCACCACGACGGCCACGGCGTCTGGGCGTTGCAGGTCGACCTGATCGGCGTCGCGATCCTGTCGATGTGCATCGCGATCGTCACGAGCGAGCGACGCCGGCTTGCGCAACAGATCGATCGTTCGCGCCGCTTCGAGTCGCTGGGGTTCTTCGCGGGGGGCATCGTCCACGATTTCAACAACGTGCTGACGACGATCGACGGCTATACGGAATATGCGGCCGAGCAGCTCGCGCGCGGCGAGCGTGCCGATGCGTCGCTCGATGAAGTGCACCGCGCGGTCGGGCTCGGACGCGATCTGGCGATGCAGGTGCTGCTCGCGGCGCGGCGCGGGGAGCCGGTGCTGACGCGGGTCGACGTCGACGAGATCGTCGACGAGGTGCTGCGCGGCGCGCACGCCGGCGCACGGCGCGGCATCGCCGTCGTCCGGTGCGGCGACGTCGGGCGCGTGCTCGTCGCCGACCGCAGCCAGGTGGCGCGCGCGCTCGTCAACCTGGTCGGCAATGCGATGCGCGCGGCGCGCACGACAGTGCGCGTGCGGGTCGGCGGCGGCGTGTCCGCCGCCGACGCGTTCGATGCCGTGATCGGGGAACCGTGGCCGCCCGGCGCGGCGTGGATCGAAGTGTGCGACGACGGCGAGGGGATCGAGGCCGACCCGCTCGACCGGATCTTCGAGCCGTTCTATACGCAGCGCCCGGGTGCGGCGGGCACCGGGCTCGGCCTCGCGATCGTTGCGGGGGCGGCGATCGCGCATCGCGGGCAGATCGCGGTCGCGACGCGGCGCGGCAAAGGAAGCCGTTTCAGGCTCACCTTGCCGGCGGCGGGCGGCGCGGGCGCGTTGGATTGGCACCGCGGCGCAGGGCGGCCGGGATGAGGAAACGATGGATACGATGAAAATGGCGGCCGTGCTCGTCGTCGAGGATGAGGCGCCGATGCGGCGCCTGCTTTGCCACTACCTCGCGGGTCACGGGATGACCGTGGACGGCGTCGGGACCGCGGCCGACGCGGTCGCTTCGGTGGCGCGGCGCGACTACGACATGGTGCTGCTCGATCTCGGCCTGCCCGACGGCGACGGCATCGACATCCTGCTGGGCTGGCGCGATTCGTATCGCTTTCCGCTCATCTGCCTGACGGGCCGCAACGAGGAAGCGGATCGCATCATGGGCCTCGAGTTCGGCGCGGACGATTATCTGGCGAAGCCCTATTCGCTGCGCGAGGTGCTGGCCCGCATGCGCGCGCTGTGGCGGCGGACCGGGCCGTCCGCGACGCCGGTGCGCAGCAGGCGTCCGCGCGCGTACCAGTTCGACGGCTGGACCCTGGACCTGGAGACGCGGCGTCTGTCGTCGCGCGACGCGCGGGAGGTGCCGCTGACCGTCAGCGAGTTCAACCTGCTCGCATGTTTCCTCGGTTCGCCGTCGCGCATCGTCACGCGCACCCAGTTGCTCGAATGCACGCGTGCGTGCGACGACGTGTTCGATCGGGCCATCGATATGCAGATCTGGCGCCTGCGCCGGAAGATCGAGCGCAATCCGAAGCAGCCGGCGCTGATCCGCACCGAACGCGGCATCGGCTATTACTTCGGCGCGCAGAAGGTGGAGACGTTATGGGCGTGACGGCGTGTCCGCGCGCGGGGCGATGCGGCGCGCGCTGCGCCTGATACGTCTGACGCGTCTGACGCGTCTGACGCGCTGACCGGCGCGGAGGGGGATCTGCGGAGACGGCCGGCTCTCGCCCGCCGCGACGACGTGGAGCCATCGATGCGCGAGTGCGCTGGAGCGGCGACGCGTCACGTGAGCAGGGTCGGGGCGTCGACGCGCGGCGGAGCCTCGATCGTGTCGAAGAGGCCCCAGCCGTGCTGGATATGGCCGTCGTTGCATGGCCCTTCCATCGAACGGAGCGTGTCGTTGAACTCGTCCATGTAGATGGGCCGCTGCGCCGTGGCCGACGCATCGCTGGCGACGTCGGGCGGACCGCCGCGCGCCGCGTCGGGGGCGGCGCGTTCGCAGCCGCCCAGGCCGACGGCCGACGCGACGAGCGCGGCGAGCATCCAGGGAAGGGGGCGGGATGGCGTCATGGGGTATGCCTTCTTGACAGGGTTCGAGGGGGGCCGTGCGCGGGCGGCGATCACCATTGCCAGCTCATTCCGATGCCGACCGTGTTGCCGCCGGCGCTCAGCGCGACGCCGGCCTTGATCTTGAGGTTCTCGCCGATGCGCGCGGTGCCGCCGAGCGCAACGGCGCGATGGCCCTTGTAGACCGCGCCGCCCACGCCGATCGACAGGGTCTTGTCGCGATCGACGTCGGGCAGCATCGCCAGCGCGGCCGCGCCGGCGACGCCGGAATAGGCGTTGCGCGCCGTCTCGGTGATGCTGTGTTGCAGGTCGCCGAGGCGTTGCTCGGTATAGGTGCGCGCGTTCGACATGGCCGCGCCGAGCTGCGCGACATTCACGGCGTCGGTGCCGTGCGTGCCCGCGGCGATGTGCGCAATCTGGCGTTCGTCGCCGGGCCGACCGACGGAGACCGTGTTGTCGCGGTCCGCGACCGCGCCCGCGCCGAGCGCGACGGCGCGCTGCCCGGAGGCGTGCGCGTCCGCGCCCAGGGCGAGCGAGCGCGCGCCATCCGCGCGTGCATGCCGCCCGCCCGCGAAGGCGTCCTGTGCCCCGGCGCTTGCATGCGCGCCGACGGCGATCGCGTGCTCGCCTGTCGCCGAGGGCGGCCCGGAGGTCGAGTGGATCGCAACGAACGACGTGGCGTCGCGCGCCGGTGCGGCGGGTTGGGAGGCAGCCGACGGCGCGGGCGACGGGGCGGTGCGCGGGCTTCGCCGCCACGATGGCACCCGCGGCGGATCGCGCAGGACGAAGGCGGGGCGTCCCGCCGCGGGGGCGACGGGCGGCGAGGCGGCCGGAGTGGTCGTGGCGGAGGCCGGCAGTGGCGAGGGCGGATCGGGCCATGCGGGTGAAGGCGGCAGTTCGGCTCCGCTTGGCGCGGGAGGCGGCGCGGGGCTGTGCGGTGACGCGTCCGGCGTGTTGGCCGCGGATGCGTGCAAGGGCGACGGGGAATCGGGCCAAGGGGATGCAGACGGCAGTCCGGAACCGCGCGACGCGGGAGGCGGCATGGCGTTGTGCGGTGACGCGTCCGGCGTGTTGGTCGCGGATGCGTGCAAGGGCGACGGGGGATCGGGCCAAGGGGATGCAGGCGGCAGTCCGGAACCGCGCGACGCGGGAGGCGGCATGGCGTTGTGCGGTGACGCGTCCGGCGTGTTGGCCGCGGATGCGTGCAAGGGTGACGGGGGATCGGGCCAAGGAGATGCAGGCGGCAGTCCGGAACCGCTCGACGCGGGAGGCGGCATGGGACTGTGGATCGACGCGGCGGGCGTGTTGGCTACGGACGCATGCAGGGACGAAGGCGGATCGGGCCAAGCAGGCGGAGGCGGCACGGGGCTGTGGATCGACGCGACGGGCGTGTTGACCACGGTTGCATGCACGGACGGCGGGCGTCCGGACCCGCCCGGCAGGGGCGGCGGCACGGGGGCGCGATGCGAAGCGGCCGGCATCGTGACCACGGACGCGTGTGCGGGCGACGGGGAATCGGGCGGGAACGTCGCGGGGACCGGGGACGGCCGCCCCGATCCGGTCGGCGGCTGCGTGAAGGCGTGCGGCGACGCGGGGTGAGGAGAGGCAGGCCCGTGGGGCGTGTGTCTCGACGGCGGCGGCGAGGACGCGGGGTCCTCGCTGTCGAACCATCCCGGATCGATCGGCGACCCGGGGGTCGAGGGCGTCGAGGGCATTGAGGGTTCGAGGAACTCACGGCGCGACTCGAGCGCGTTCCGCAGCACGCTGGCCAGATCATGGGATGCGGGCGGCACGCGGGTTGCCGGCCTGGATCCGGGCTGCGCGCTGTTCACCGGTCGCAAGGCGACGCCGCCCCGGATGGCCGCGAGCAGATCCGCGCGCGGATCGCCGGGCCCGGGGACGACGGCGCACGCGTCGGCCGCGAAGCCGAGCGCCAGCGGCGCGATGGACGAACAGACGAGGCGCGCGAGCCGTCGCGATCGAGGGGGTGAAACGGCGCGCCTCGTGCCTGCTTCGTGACGGGAGAAAGAACAGCAGCGATATCTCATGGCGATGGGATGAAGCGAAAGGGGCGGGGCGAGGGACGGTTCCGGCACTCAGCAGGCGATGCCGGGAATCGCGCGCAGCACGTGCTTGACCTGCTCGACGCTGATGAGCCGCGCGCATTCGAACTGGCGCAGGGTTCCCGCGTGGCGCGGGCACGACGACGGGTCGGCTTCGTCGAACGCCGCGCCGGGATCGTTCCAGCAGCTGTTGCAGGCGTGTCCGTTCATGACCCGGTGGGCCGTGCCGAACTCGCTGACCGGGTGGGTGACGCCGCCGATCAGCACGGTCGGCGTGCCGACCGCCCACGCGAGCCAGGGCAGGTCGCCCGGCACGCCGATGAAGCATTCGGCATGGCGCAGCCAGCGCGCACGTTCGACCCACGGCAGGTCGGGTGGCAAGCCGTGCGCGTAGCGCGCGAGCACGCTGCTTTCGTCCACGAGGGCGGGCGACGGGGAATCGATGCAGACGACGTCGTAGCCGGCGTCCGTCAGGCACCGCAGCAACGCGTGCCAGCCTCCCGGCCGTTCCCAGCGCGCGGCGCGCCACGCGCTTTGCGCGGCGACGCAGACATAGCGGCGCGCGAGCGGTCGGCTGTCGTGCGCGAGCGCGATGCGCGGCGGCGTTTCACGCGGCTCGACGCCGAGCATGTACGCGGCGCTGCGATGCATGCCGACGAGCTGCGGCGGGCTCGGCTGATAGGCGTGCGCCTGCGCGCCGCCGAAGCGCCCGAGCCGATAGGTCGCGTAGTACTGCTCGGGCCTGACGTCATCGGGCGTCACGAATGCGATGTCGGGATAGCCGGGCTTCAACAGCGCAAGCAAGGGTTCCGGCATCGAGCAGGTGAGCCGGCAGTGGTGCCGACGCTGGAACTGCACCGCATAGCTGAACCAGCCGAGGGCTTCGCCGGGGCGGTCCGCCTGAAACTGCATCAGCACCGGCTTGTCGCGCGCGTCGAACCGGTGTTCGAACACGCGCCGCGCCCCCGCGTCGATTTCGATCGAGAACGGCACGAAATGCTTTTTCGTGCTCGTGACCTGGCCCGCGCCGATGCGCGTGTCGAACAGCATCGTGTCGGTCTGCCCATCGCGAAGGCGCACGGTCCATTCCCCGTCCGGCAACGCGATGCGGCAACCGTCGTTGAAATCGAAGCGCATCCCGTCGAAGCCCGTCCAGGTCGGGAGGTCGGGCGGGGCCACGAAGCGTCGGGTGTCCGCCGGTTCGGGAACGGGGGCGGCTGCGGGCGGCGGGGCACAGGTGCGCGGATCGTGTACGGGCGGAGCATAGGGGCCGATGGGCAACATCGGGCCGGATACCGTGATCTTCGGCGCGCGGGGCGCACCGTGCCCGTCGGCATAGGAGAGAGATCCGTACATGGTCATGATCGTGTCAGGAAAGAAACGTCGCGACGAGGCGGGACGTGCGACCGGCGCGGCGTGTAGCAGCGGGCGGTCGTTCGGTGCGGGCGCATGCGGTGAGCGTTCATGGCGGTGTTCGGTACGATTCGGATGACTGACGGATGGCGTGACACAGCGGCGCGGATCGGTGCAGGCCGCGTTCGTGCATCGGATCGATGAAGCATGGGCCGCGATTATTTCAGGCGGACGCCGCGTCCGCGTCGGGTAAATCACCGATATCCGGTGCGCGGCGTCGGTCGCGTGGCGCGGACGTGCGCGACAAGCGCAGCACGGCGGCGTGCGCCGCATCGTCGGAAGCGGGAAAGCGGGTTGTCGAGGCGTGGCGGCATTCGCGAGGGAATCCGCCTGGGGGGACGAGCCTTCGCCTGATCGATCAGCGTGATATTCGGCGGCCCGGCTTCCTTGCCGCGCTGGTGGAGGATCGGCCCGGCCGCCGAATCTCCCGGTGCCGCCCGGATTCGCGGCAGGCGCCGGTGTTCCGGCGCCGCGTCGGGCAAGACATCACGGAACGGCCCAACCGGGCCGTCGACGGCTTCGGCGTGGTCGCGCCGATAGGGCGGCAATACAGATGCCTCCGCCGATACGGGCGGCCTCCTTTCCGTGAAACGAGGTCAATCCCCAGACAAGGCCGGCAAGCTATCGAGAAATTCAGTGATGCGATATAGATCGGCCGACGTTGAAATATACCTGTAGCGTTTATTCGCATAAACGGGAGGCGCGCCGTCACATGGAGCCAGCAGGCGGGGGAAGCAGGGCGTTGAGTCGATGAGTGTCTTCAGCGCGATGCAGGCGGCGTTATCCATCACAACGATCAGATCGTCGATGCGTGATCTGACTGCTGCGTAGCGTTTTTGCCTGATCAGGCTGGCAAGCGTATCCGTGCTCGACGCGCCAGTTGCCTCGTCATCCGCGAACTCCGTGCTGTCGTGCGAGTGGAAAGGCCGCGCGCGTTCCAGCGCCTGTGCGAACTGTTCCGGTATATTTCATCTCGATCCCGTCGGGCCGGGTTCCCCGTCCCTGGTGATGCTCACGCTTGTCGTTGGCGTGGATTTTGATGCATCGCCGTTCGAGACAAGGCGCTTCATTCAATGCGTTAGCTGGAGATCGGGCGGATTTTACGAATGCCGGCCAATCCTCGCGCTTGCGATGTGGCGGTGCGATCGAGGACGGATCGGCAACCGCGAAATACGCGATTCAACCCGCTTGCCCCCTCGCGCCGGATCGGAAATCCCGGGGCGAACCGCCTACGATTCGTTTGAAAGCGTGGCTGAATGCGTTGTCGGAATCGTAGCCCGGCGATTGCGCGACCACGGACACGGACGCATCCGAACGGCGCAACATCCGTATCGCGAGCTGCATGCGCCAGCGCAGCACGTATTCCAGCGGGCCGAAACTCATCTGTTGCTTGAAGCGGGCCGCAAGCGTCGAGCGCGAGAGATGGCAGCATGCCGCGAGATCGGCGACGGTCCAGCGCCGCGCGGGTTCGTCGTGGATCGCCGCGAGCGCCGTCGCGATGCGCGGGTCGGTGAACGCCGCGAGCCAGGTGGCCTCGCTGTGCGCGTGAGCGTCCGCGTGGAGCCGCAGGATTTGCACCAGCATCATGTGCACGAGATGACGAACCATCAGGGGAGCGCCGATCGAGGTCGCGCCGAATTCCTGCGCGAGCCGCTGCAGCGCCCAGCGCAGCACCGTTGCCGGTTCCGAACGGCCGTTCACGATCACGACCGGGGGCTTGTCTGCGGCGTGCCGGCCGCCTTTGGGGGAAAGCGACGCATGCCGCCAGGGCGGGCAAGGCTGGGTCGAGCGCCTCGGTGGCCAACGGCGGCCGCGCCGCCCTGGCCGATGAGATGAATCGCGTGGCGGATACAGCGACATTTCAAATATATATTCTCACTCAAAAACCGTAAAAATATTGAAAGAAAAATACGGAAAATTGAGCGTGATATTAAATTACATAGTCAACTACTTAGCACGCGTTGCGGTGCGGAGAATGAAATTCTTACCCTTTTTATTAGCGTGTCCTATGCTGATTCGACAAGAGCGAAGCGATCCCGCAATACGTGATTTCATTGCCTGAAAATGATCATTATGCAATGAAAAAGCCATTAAAAATAGATTGGAGACGGTATTCGACGAAGCGCAATCCCATGCATAGGGCGACGAGCGAATGAACGCAACGGCGTAGGCCGGCATGCGCGGGGCGGCTGTGTGTCCGAGCATGCCGGACCTGGCGTCGCGCACCGGCCCCGCGCGACGATCGCGCGCGCCCGGAATACTGGAAAGAGCGGCGCGCCGTCGTACCGGACGCCGATTGCCGCATCGGCGGCGTCATGATGCAACGGGGAACACCATGAGCATTTCAGCGCGCGACGAACAGAATCAGCCGGTCGATCTGTGGTTTGCCTACAAGGTGCCGAAGCTCGTGGGCAGCGCGGACAGCGCGGGCGCCACCGGCTACGAGTACGCGTATTACGACCGTACGGTCGGCGCGCTCGCGAAATCGCCGAACCTGATGAACGACAAGCAGGGCGCGCTGTTCTACACGCTCGACGCGGTGTTCGGCAATCCGGCCGGCACGTTCGGCTGGGTGCTCTACAACGACGAGATGCCGTCCAGCGCGGATCGCAGCAACAACGACACGCTCGGCCACACGAAGGGCATCATCGCCTTCGACACCGCATCGGATTCCGCCTTCTGGCTGCTCCATTCGTGGCCGAAGTACGCGAGCCCGTCCGAACCCGGCGTGCCGACGCCGATCTACGGCCAGACCTTCATGTGCCTGAGCCTCGATCTCGCGACGGCGGGCAAGCTGGCGGCGCAGATGGCGCTGAACCAGCAGCCGCAGGTGTACCTGCCGCGCACCGCGAACCTGCCGGCCGATCATCCGCTGTACGTGCTCACGCAGCCGCTCAGCGTATCGACGCCCGGCGATTCGAGCGTGGTGCCGCTCAGTACGCGCGGCGGCGTGCCGTTCACGGTGATCGCGAAGAACCGCAATTGGGGCAAGGATTTCTGGAACGCTCTCGTCGGCCCCACGTTGGACGCCACCATGAACGTCGAAACCTGGATCCGCGGCAAGATCCCGCCGATCCTCGACAGCGACGGCGTGCACAAGACCTTCGACATCAAGTACATCGATCTGCGCAAGCTCGGCGCGCCGTGGGCCTGGCCGGAAACCCAGGATCATGCGAAGTGGGGCATCACCACGACCGGCAACTGGGTGTGTGTCGGCGACATCAACCGGATGGTGTCGCAGGAGAAGCGCGGCGGCGGCACGATCGCGCTCCAGGACCCGGTGCTGTGGACGGCGCTGTCGCAGACGGACCTGATCATTCCGCCGCCGGGCAGAACCCGCGCGCAGGCGCTCGCGATGATCCAGGCGACGCACGCCGCGCCGGCGGCCTAGCAGCGCCCGTCGCGCGTGCCGCCCCGCCGCTCCTGCCGCGCCGCCCAACCCGCTGTCCTCTTCTTCCCGGAGCCTCGCCATGAATGCGAATCCCGTGCCGGACACGCCCGCGTCGATCCTGACCCGCCACACCGACGTCGTGCCCGAGGTCGTGCCGCGCGCGAGCCCGAGCCTGCCGCCCATCGACTGGCGCAGGATCGGCCAGCAGGCGCCGGCGCGCATCGCGTCGGGCGCGCGCACGCCGTACGATCCGCTGCCGCGCGCCGACATCGTGATCATCACCTGGACGAGCGCCGAGTGGTTCGCGCTCGATCACGTGTTCGTGAACAGCGACACGGTAGGCGACGCCTCGCAGTACGGCTGGCGCGACGGCTGGCTGCCGTACTGCCGGGGCGCGTCCGGGTATGCGGCCGACGCGCAGTCGGGCGCGCTGTGGGGGCTGTTCCAGATGGTGCGGATCGTCGACCGGTCGGGCCGACCCTGGAACGTGCTGCTGTTCAAGTCGAATGCGCATCTCGCGCATGCGCCCTGGCTGGACGGCCTCGCGGCGATGGTCCGCTGCATCGTCGAGGATGCGCGGCCGGACCGCCTCTATACGATCGGCACGGCGGGCGGGGCGCGCGCCGATCAGCGGCTCGGCGATACGGTCGTCGCGAACGCGACGCTGCTCGAACTGCAGCGGCCCCAGAACACGACGAGCCCCGACGACGGCAACATGGCGCGCTGCCCGACCTGGTATCCGTCGACGGCGCTGGTCGGCGCCGTGGAGCGCGAGCTGCTGTTCCGGATGAACGAGGTCGTGACGCAGCAGTCGCTGCAGCGCCTGTTCGACCAGTTGAAGGCGCAGCATCCGAACGATCCGGGATTGAGCGAGCTGACGCTCGCGGATCTGCTCAACGACGCGCTGCGGCCGGAGTGCCTGGGCGCGCCGGCGATCCGGCCGCTCAAGGACACGCCGCTCCTCACGACGGATTTCTACTACATCGCGGAGGGCCGCCGCGCGGATGCGTACGCGTGCCTGGAGATGGACGACGCGATCATCGCGCAGGAGGCGAACCGGCTCGGCGTGCGCTTTGCGTGCGTGCGCAACATCTCGGACCCGGTCGTTCCGAACCGCACCCGGCACGGCGCGCCGATCGCCGACGCCACCCGCGCCGACTGGTCGGGGCTGATCTACACGACGTTCGGCACGCATACCAGCTACAACGGCGCGCTGGCCGCGTGGGCGACGATCGCGGGCGAAGGCTCGGCGGTCTACAACCCGAGCCGCAGTCCCGCGCGGCACGCGGCGTCTCACGATGCGCACGCGCAGGATCCGCTTGAAGTCCAGCTGGCGTTCCAGGTGCGCGCATGCGGCACCTGCTCGTTCTTCTGGCCCGAGGATCTGAAGCAGCGCACCTACGGCCCCTATACGGCGTTCGATTTCGACGTCGAGCAGCCGTACGCGGCGAGCGGCGGCTACGGCGGGGCGTCGCGCTGGGTGCAGGGCCGCACGCGGCCGCCCGCGTTCCCGAACGGCGAGGTGATCGACGGCTGCCGCAAGGCGCCGATCATGACGATCGGCATCAATCCGAACCTGACCGCGTTCCTGCCGGGCCAGACGGGCGCGGCATGGTGCTATCCGGATTTCTCGTCCGACGACGACACCAGCGCGTGGGCGAAGTACGCGTGGTACTACCGCTACCGGACCGTCTACCAGGAGAAGCTGGATCTCGACTTCGTGCGGCGCTTCCTGCTCCCCGAAGGGCAGGTCGTCGCGCCGCGCGGCGGCGTGGTGACGGCGGCGCTTCGCCCGGACGCGAGCGCGGCCTGGACCATCACGGTGCGCTACGACGGCGACGCCGTCGATACGGTGGTCGCCGTGCCGGGCAGGCAGGGCGCGTTTCCGTATGTCCTGCTGTTCGATCCGTACCCGCCGCGCAACCGCTTCGAGAAAGGCGACGTGCTCGTCGCGCAGGTCTCGGTGCCCGAGGGCATCCAGGTCGACGTGTTGCAGCAGCCGCAGGGCTACTACATGCAGTTCGTCCCGGTGCTCGACCAGTTCGAGGGCGTGCTGCGGCATGCGGGGCATCCGGGCGCGTCGCTGCGCGTCGGCGAGGACGTCTGCCAGCTGGACATGGTCGCGTGCGCGTCGCCGCACTGGAACGCGGGCTTTCTCGGCGGCAGCCCCGCGAGCATCGCGACCATCGTCGACAACTGCGTGAGCCGCAACGCGTGGGCGATCAAGCAGATCGTGCAGACGCGGCCGGCGGTGCTGTACGTGGTCAGCCAGTCGAGCTGGAACATGTTCTATTCGGCGTTCGGCGCGCACGTGAAGCGCGATCCGCCGATCTCGACGCATCCGGCCGACAAGGATTTCACGCTGCTGCGCGAAACCACCGATCCGGCGCATCCGGCCTATCTCGACATCGACGCGACGATCGACGGCCAGCGCTACCAGAACCGCACGCGGCTCGTCATCACGCCGCACTTCTCGTACAACAGCGACTTTCTGGCGCAGTACCGGCTGAGTCCGACCGACTGGGCGGCGTTCGCGCAGGCGCAGCCGGCCTGCGTCGCCGCGCTCGTGCCGGCCAACGGCTTCACGGTCGTGCCGCCCGATCCCCACTACCCGAATGACTACACCGCGATCCAGCTGCCGGCCGACACCGATGCGGCGGCCGCGGCGCGCGCCTGGCTCGCGCATCAGTACCCGGACGCCTACCGCGCGCTCGCGCCTGGCTATGTCGAACCGCACGCGCTGATGGCGTCGGTGCTGGCGGATATGTACGCGCACGGTCAGCTCGCCTGGCAGGACACCGCGACGGGCGGCTATCTGGGCCGCACGCAGGGGTCGTGTCAGTTCTGCGTGAACCGGCACTGGCAGTTCCTCGGCGAATGCCGCTACGGCAAGACCAGCGAGACGCCGCCGCCGGCCGGCTGGCTCGCGAAAGTCGCCGAGTCGATCGTCAAGACCGGCAGGCCGGCGGTGCCGTTCGCCGCCGCCGCGCTGCGCCCGGACGGGCCGGCCACCGTTGCGGAATCGGGAGAAGCGCAATGAACGGACAGGATCTTGCCGCCCCGCGGGCCGTCGCGCCCGACGCGGTGCGGGTATGGCGCGGCTTCCGGCTGCCGGCGCTGGCGCTCGACCAGTTCATGAACAAGCTCGGCACGGTGTTCGTGCCAGCCACCGTGAAGATGCAGATCGACGCGGGCCTGTGCGCGTACGCGCCGACGGTGCCGGCCGGGCTGCCGGGCAAGCCCGATGCGGTGCCCGACGAGACGGCGATCCTGTTCTGGGCGTCGCAGTCGACGTACTGGAACGGCTTCACCCGGCTCGCGGTGCGCACCTACACGCTGACGCACGGCGGCGTGTATCTGACGCAGGACAACCAGAGCCGCGCCGATTTCCCGGTCCGGTTCGCCGGTTCGCTCACGGCCGATCAACCGGTGTATCTGTTCGACCAGCCGGCCGACTGGATGCACGGCGCGGTCCGGCATGTGGTGGCGGCGCGTCCGGCCGCCGTCGATCCCGCGTCGTTCCGCGCGTCGGTCGCGAAGGCGCTGACCGAGATCCGCAACGGTGTCCCGCTCGACGGCGCGATCGCGTGCGCGGGCGACGACTACCTCGTGTACTGGGAGCTGGGGCCGGTCGCGGTGGGCGCCGCGCAGGGCGCCACTGGCGTGCCGCTGCTGCAGCCGCTGCTGAGCGGCTGGAACGCCGCGTTCGCGCCGGCGCCGACCTTCCTGCCGATCGGGCTGTGGGACGAATGGGCGGGCATGGACGTGCGCGCGGGCAGCAGCTTCAACCTTCAGTTCGAACGGGAAGCACGCGGATGAACACGCCCCGGGAATCCTTCCCCGTCGCGCCCGACGCGGTGTACGTGTGGCGCGGCTTCCGGTCTCCCGCGCTCGGCTACGCGCAGTTCGCGCAGTTTCTCGGCAGCGTGTTCGTGCCCGCCTGCGCGTTGCTGCAACCGCCCGTCGGCCTGCGCGCCTACCTGCCCGCGATGGTGCCGCAGGACGGCAAGCCGCCCGCCGTGCCCGACCAGACCGCGCTGATGTTCTGGGCGACGCCGCAGTCGCACGATCGCGCGGAGAAGGCGATCGCGGTGCGGATCTACCAGAACCTGCACGGCGACGTGTACGACATGGCGCGCAGCAAACTGCCGGAAGTGCCGGTCGCCTTGGGCGGCGCGCTGCAGGCCGAACAGCCGTACTTCCTGCTTGAGCGGCCGGCCGACTGGATGATCGGCAGCGTCGGGCACGTGGTGGGCGCGCGCCGCGTGGATCTGAGCGCGGCCGACTTCCTGACGGCGGCCTTTGCGTGGGCGTCGGCGCTGCGCGCGCAGCCGCCCGAAGGCATCGACGGCGCGCTCGTGTGCTGCGGCAACGACTACGCGGTCGCGTGGGCGCACAGCCCGAGCGCGCAGGCGCAGCCCGGCGCGGCCCTCGACGGGCTTGCCGCGCTGACGACGCCGGTGCTGCGCGCGGCCGCGCGGCCGCTCGCGCTGCCGGCGGGGCTGTGGGACGACTGGCCGGGACTCGACCTGACGCAGGACAGCTGCCTGAACCTGCAGTTTCCGCGCCCGCGCGCCTCGCGCGCCGCGCCGCGCGAACCGGAGGCGCGATGAAGCCGATCGAACATTTCGAGGCGCCGCATCTCGCGCTGTGGAAGTCGTGCGTGGCCGAGGTGCTGGCGCGCTCGCTGGATGCGGCGCGCGATCCCGCCGCCGCGATCGACTGCGGGCATCCGCTCGTCGACGCCACCGACCGCTACTGTCGCGCGATGCACGACAACCTGCCGCTCGATGCGCCGGCGGCGGACAGCGACGACGAAGCGGCGGTGCAGGCCTATCTGTCGTACCTGCATCACCGGCGCGCGCATGCGCGCATCGCCGGCGCGGCCGACCTCGAGCGCGACCTGGAACAGCAGACGCAGCAGTACAAGTTCGGCAATCCGCTGTGGCAGCAGATGTATGTGCAGTACTACAAGTATTACTGGCAGTACCCGTTCCACAAGGGCGGCGAGCCGCAGTACCGGTCGTGGCAGGCGCCCGGCCCCGGCAACGGCGACCTGGGCTACGGCGTGATCGAGTGGCGGCTGCCGTCGCGCGCGCGGATCGCGATCGTCGGCGACATCGGCACCGGCACGGACGTCGCCGCCGCGGTGCTGGTCGCCGCGCTGAAGTTCGAGCCCGACGCGATCCTGCATCTCGGCGACGTCTATTTCTCCGGCACCCATTTCGAGACCGAGCATCGGCTGGTCGGTCTGGTGCGCGCGGTGCTGCGCGGCGCGCGGCGGCGCGTGCCGTTCTTCACGGTGCCGGGCAATCACGAGTATTTCACGGGCGCGGTCGCGTACCTGCAGGCGCTCGATTCCGGCGCGCTGATCGACCAGCCCGCGCAGCGGCAGGCCGCGAGCTATTTCTGCCTGCGCAGCGCCGACGACGGCTGGCAGTTTCTCGGCCTCGACACCGGCTATCACGGGCACTACATGAACGTCGCGGCCTCGGCGCAGCAGGCGACGCTCGATCGGCTGCACATCGGCCCGGTCGAGACGGCGGGCGCGGCGGCGAGCCCGCACTGGCCCACCGACGTCAATCCGTACTTCCGCCGCGCGTCGCGCGCCGACCTGCCGCGCCGCGACACCACCGCGCCGGACGATCAGGTGTTCGTGCGCCCCGACGAGGTCGCCTGGCATCTCGACAAGCTCACGCGCTTCCCCGGCCGTTCGATCCTGCTGTCGCATCACCAGCTGTATTCGGCGCTCGACGTATGCGGCATCGCGCAGCGGCCGTTGGCGGGATCGAGCGCGCCGGACCCGGCCGACTTCAACCGCGCGTGGGTGGACACCGCGCTGTGGCGGCAGTTCGGCGCGATGTTCGGCGACCGGGTGGCCGCGTGGCTCTGGGGCCACGAGCACAATCTCGGTATTTTCGCGGACGGCTATCGGCCGGCCGACTGGCCGACGGGCGAGGGCGACGCCGAGGGCGAGGCCGCGCAGATCTTCAAGGCGCTGCCCAAGGGGCGCTGCGCGGGCCACAGCGCGATCCCCGTCCAGGCGGGCGAGGCGCCCTACGCGCAGAAATTCCCGGTGCCGCTGCAACGGCCGGACCTGACGCTCGGCCTGACGGACGGCTGGTACAACCGTGGCTTCCAGCTGCTCGAGCTGGCGGGCGCGGGACAGCCCGCCCGGCTCAGCTATTTCCAGATCGAAGGCGCGGACCCCGCGCCCCTGCCGATTTACGTCGAATCGATCGCCTGAGCCGACGCGGCGCGATCGGTCATTGCCAGAGGAGCGCATGCATATGAGCAGCATCTATTCGATCAGTCCCGTCAAGGGATCGGACCAGGTGGCGCTGGAACAGGTGTGGAACGGCGCGCAGCTGCCCGCCGGCTACAGCGGCTTCACGGTGCTGCGGACCGGCGGGCGGAGCCATCTGATCGCCTACGACAAGGCGACGCAGAAGACCGACGCGTACGCCTTGACCGGGCGCGCGCCGTGGGTGAGCGCCGTCGATGCGGCGCTCGATCTGTCGGGCGGCCCGTGGGACAGCCTGGACACCTTCGTGCTGGGCAACGTCCCCTACCTGCTCACATACCGAGCGGACACCGGCACGTTCGGCTTCTTCACGGTCAAGGACGGCCTCGCGACCTCGCCGCCGTATACGTTCGCGCTGCCGCGCAACACGCCCACGCACCACTTCACCAACGTCGCGCCGTATACGTCGCTCGGCCAGCAATACCTGCTCGGCTACGACGCGGACACCGGACAGGTCGCCAACTTCAGCGTCGCCGTGACGCCGGTCTCGAAGGACGGCGTGCCGCCGCTGCTCGCGCTCAACGTCTGGTATCACCAGTGGGCGAAAGGCTGGACGCAGTTCTCGTTGTTCCAGCTCGGCGGCGCCAACTTCTTCTTCAAGATCAACACGGCCAAGCTCAACGTCAACATCGACCACATCCAGGACAATCCCGCGCTCGGCACCGTCGAGGTCGGCAGCTATCTGCAGGATCAGCTGCCCGACGCGCTGCGCATCAGCAGCGCCGCGTGCGTGCCGTGGGCGCACGGCGAGCCGTATCTGATCACCTACATCGCGCAGGACGGCACGACGGCCGTCTATAGGATCCACGCGGACTGCCTCGGCTGGACCCGGGCAGGCTCGGCCGCGACGCCGGCGGGGGCGGCCCGCGTCGTGCCGTACCGGCTCGACGACACCGCCTACGCACTGTTCTATTGACGCCGACCGACAGGAGACCCGCCATGAACCCGAGCACCGTATCGCCGGCCGATCGCGACCTGGCCTGGATCAAGGCCGCGCTGCAGAGCGCCATCGAACTCGAATACTCGACCTTGCCGCTCTATCTGTCCGCGATGTTCTCGCTCGAAGTGCAGAACTATTCCGCGTACAACGCGATCCGCAGCGTCGTGATGGAGGAGATGGTGCACATGGCCATCGTGTCCAACCTGCTCGCGGCGCTGGGTGGCACGCCGCAGTTTCGCGGCATCCGCATCGACTATCCGGTGCAGGGCCTGCCGGGCGGCGCGGAACCCGATCTCACGGTCGGCCTCGCGCGATACGCGAAGCCGCAGCTGCAGAATTTCATGCGGATCGAGATGCCCGCGTTCCTGCTCAAGCAACTCGGGCGCGCCGAGACCTACCCGACGATCGCGGCGTTCTACGCGGGCATCCGCGACGCGGTCGGTCGCAATGCCGACGCGGTGCGGGCCGCCGTGAAGGCGGGCGGGACCTCCAACCAGGTGGGCGACGATATCGGCTTCGCGACGGTGACGTACTCGCCCGACGCCGATCCCGTCGAGGCGTTTCATGCGGGCATCGACGAGATCCTTCAGCAGGGCGAAGGAGCGGGCAGGGGCGACGTGCTGACGCCCGGTGTGTTCGAAGGAGAAAAGTCGCACTACGCGCGCTTCGCCGAGTTGTACTACGGCGCGTGCTATCAGGCGCCGGTGCCGCCGGTGCCGTTCGACCGGCACACCGAGCCGCGCTTCTTCGCCGGCGCCCCGCTCGCTGCGCCGGTGGTCGTCAACACACTCGCGGTGCCGCGCGACGGCTACGCGGCGCTGCTCGCGCTCGATCCGAACCAGGCCGCGGTGAGCGCCGATCTCGAGGCGTTCGATACGGGATTCTCGACGATACTCGCCACGCTCGACGTCGTGTGGAACGGCCCCGCGGGCGGCTCGTGGAAATCGCTCGGCGCGGCGGTGCACGGGATGGTGGATCTGCGGGTGCTGTCGTGCTTCAACATCCTGCGCCATCCGGTGCCGGCGGCGGCGCTGGCGCGGCTGGACACGCTGTATCCGGACGAGATCGCGTTCCTGCGAACCTATACCGATCTGTCGAAGCCGGTGTTCTACGGCCCGCGCTTCCGCAACGTGAATGCGCCGGCTTAGGGCCACGCCGGCCCGGGGCGGCGGAGGATCTCCGGGCGGGCAGACCGTGCCGAGGATGACGGGCGCCGTCGCGCCGCCCGCCTGCGTCTGACGATCCGCGCGCGCCGGATCGCAATCGGGCGCGCGTCACCCGTCGCGGAAAATCGCCGCGTAGGCGCTCAGCGCGGGCACCCCGCCCAGGTGGGCATACAGCACCTTCGCGCCCGCCTCGAATTCCCCGCGCCGCACCTTGTCGATCATCCCGTGCATCGATTTCCCTTCATACACGGGATCGGTCAGCACGCCTTCGAGTCGCGCGCACAGCCGGATCGCCTCCAGCGTGCCGTCGTTCGGCAAGCCGTATTCGGGGCCGGCATAGCGCGTATCGAGCACGACGTCCTGCGCGTCGATCCGGCGGCCGAGTTCCACGAGGTCAGCCGTATGCTGCGCGATGCGCGTGATCTGCGCATGGGTTTTCTCCGGCGTCGCCGATGCGTCGATCCCGATCACGCGGTTCGCGCGCCCGTCGGCCGCGAAGCCGACGACCATCCCCGCCTGCGTGCTGCCCGTCACCGAGCAGACGACGACGTAGTCGAACCTGAAGCCGAGTTCGGCTTCCTGCCGGCGGACTTCCTCGGCGAAGCCGACGAAGCCCAGGCCGCCGAGCGGATGCTCGGAGCAGCCGGCCGGCACCGGATACGGCTTGCCGCCCGCCCGCCGCACGCTGTCCATCGCTTCTTCCCAGCTGCGGCGGATACCGATGTCGAAGCCGTCCGGCGCGAGCCGCACGTCGGCGCCCATCATGCGCGACAGCTGGATGTTGCCGACCCGGTCGTACACGGGATCGTCGTAGTTGACCCAGTGCTCCTGCACGAGCACGCATTTCATCCCGAGATGCGCGGCGACGGCCGCGACCTGCCGCGTCTGGTTCGACTGGACGCCGCCGATCGAGACGAGCGTGTCCGCGCCCTGTGCGAGCGCGTCGGGGATCAGGTATTCGAGCTTGCGGGTCTTGTTGCCGCCGAACGCGAGGCCGCTGTTGCAGTCTTCGCGCTTCGCGTACAGCTCGACCTTGCCGCCGAGGTGCGCGCTCAGGCGCTTGAGCGGCTGGATCGGCGTCGGTCCGAACGTCAGCGGGTAACGGGGGAAGCGGTGCAGGTTCATCGAATCGGTCTCCGGAAAGGCGGGCTGAGCACGGAAAGCGGTGGGTTCGGAAGGCGCTGGCGCGCCGTCTCCCGATGCAAAAATGATAGGCGTGCGAGCGCGAAATGAGCTTGCGAAATGAATATCGTCGGCCTACGTTGATGAACGTCGATATGACCAATGACGCAATATGCATTCACCTCACGGGAGGAGAACCTAATGAAATTAGGCGGAAGGACGAGGGCGGCGCCCGGAGCCGTACCTGGGCTCGATCGCATCGATCGCGCGATCCTCAAGCAGCTCCAGGCGGACGCGTCGATCTCGAACGTGAGCCTGGCCGCCAAGGTGAAGCTGAGCGCGCCGGCGTGCCTGCGGCGCGTCGAGCGGCTCAAGGAGATGGGCATGATCCGCGGGATCGTCGCGCTGCTCGACCCGAAGCCGCTCGGCGCCGGCATGCTCGTCGTGATCGGCTTCGTGCTCGATCGCTCGACGCCGGAAGCGTTCGCCGCATTCGAGAAGGCCGCGCAGAAAGTGTCGGGATGCGTCGAATGCCACGTCGTGACCGGCGAGTTCGACTATTTCATGCTGGTGCGCACGCGCGACAACGCGAGCTTCAACCGGCTGCACGCGGAGCAGCTCCTCTACCTGCCCGGCGTGCGGCAGGTGCGGTCGTTCATGGTGCTCAAGGAGATCCTGTCGACGCATGCGCTGCCGGTATAGCGCAAGACGGCATCGTTGCAACGTCCGCGTGTGTGCATGGAAGCATGCGCATCGCGACGATTTCCGCTTGATCGCGCGGCTGCGGGATCGATGGTCGTCAAGGCGATGCGGTGCGGTAGGGGGCGATGAGGCAAAGTGCATCGGTCGCGCAGCGGCGCGGCGTCCCTACGCCGACTGCGGCGGAGCCGGGGCCTCAAGCGGCCAGCGGTCATCGCTGGTCGTTGAGGCCGTGCCGTGTGGACGGAAATCGCCCGATGCCGGGGCGACGTTTCAGGCCGATGCAGCGTCAATGGCCCTTGTACAGCTCAAGCAATTGATTCTGCATCCGCATCATTTCATGGTTGTAGTCCATTTCCATTTTGGCCATCGCGTCTTCGTGGTCCATTTTCATCTGCATCATTTTTTGCTGGATCGTGATTGCCTGGGCCCGCTGATCAGGCGTCAGCTTTTCCATCATCATGCCCCAGTCGGGCCCGTACATGCCTCCGCGCCCGATTCCTCCGTCCGCGTGGGCCACGCCCGTCACCATGCACAACGCCACCATGCCGGCCGACACCAAACCTTTGACTGTGTTCATATTGCCTCCGATTGTTGGAACTGCGACCTACTCACCACACCATCACGCCCGCTCACGTCAGCGTCGCGACTCAGGGGTTGCGCGCGCCAGCACGTGATCGATCGAGATCGCGCCCGGTCCCCATGCCACGATGGCCAGCGCCATCGCTGCCCAGGTAATGTGAATCGGCCAGCCGTCCGGAATGGTCAGCTCGATGACGCATGTCATCAGAAACAGGCCCGCGGCCGCAAACCGGGTACCGAAGCCGAGCATCAACAGGACGGGAAAGCCGACCTCGCCGCAGGCCGACAGGAAGGCCACGACGGCCGGCGCCGGAAACGGATAGGGGCCGCCTGGAAGATGCAGCTGAAATTCATCGGTGAAGAGGGCGATCGCCGTGTCGTTCAATTGAAGAAAGCCATGCCACTTGAGGATGCCGGACTTCCAGAACGGCACGGACAAGGCAAGGCGCAGTACAAGCTGTGTCAGCCACGGCCGCGCAAGCTGCCCGATCCAATCGCTGGATTTTCCGATCGTCACGGCAAGACGAACGGCCAAGGCGGGCTTCGTTTCCGGTTGGTTGGACATCACGCTCAGTCTCCAGGTTGAATGGCGGTAAATACGCCGGATGAAATCATGTCCGTCAGGTTGGCCGCGAGATCGAAACAGGGCGTTTCGTCGAGCGCCGCGGCCACGGCGGCGCCCAGCGATTCGCCTGCGATCAGGGCGCTCAGAAAAGCGGCGCCGCCGGCCGGCAGGCGGAACACCGAGACGTCCTGGTCCGGTCGGGTGACGAGCGCGTCTTCCCTGTCGCTCGAACACAGCGGCTCGACCGGCCCGCTCCGGCGGTTCATCGTGAAGATGGCGACGGCCGGGTAGGCGGACCGAATGATGCGGGTCGCGGGGTGCGCGACGAAGCAGACGTCAGCCAGGCGTTCGGGCGCGATGGCTTCGAATGCCCGAGGCGGCACAACCGGTCGATCGGCCGCGTGATATGCGTCGAGCCACGCCCGTTCGATGCGCGCGACATCCGCGAGCCAGGGCATGTCCTGCGCGTATTCGTAGGCGTCGATGAAATCCGGAAAGCCGCGCCCATACTCGAACAGCAACGGCGAACTCGGCGGTGTCGCGCGAGCGTAGAAGCGGGCCAGCGCCCGGAAGAACGTGTCGCCCGTGATGCGCTGAACCGCCGGATATACCGCGGCAAGCGTGTCGATGAGGCTCACGATGACGTTGTTGCGGTAGACGTTGTAGCGTTTGACGACGTTCTTCCCCGCTGCGGCGCGCAGCTCCGCCGGCGCCTCGGCGGCAGGGTCGATCAGGCCGCGTGCGAAAGCCGCCGCAAATCCCGTCGCGTTCGCGGATGCCCGGTTGTCACGTCTCATCGTGTTCACCTGCAGTCGTCGGGATGGGATGCTTGTGCATGAGCTGGCGTGCCGCGAGCGCCTGCGATTGCAATACCGGCCATGCGGGAACCTTGCTGTCCCACTCGACCAGGGTCGGGACCGGGCCCGTCCGAGCGATGACGTTTTCATAGAGCGACCACACCGGGCTCGCCACCGCGCAGTCATGGCTATCGATCAGCAACGGTTCGCCTTCATCGTCGGTTTGCTCGGTATGACCCGCCAGATGAATTTCGCCGACGCGCCCAAGCGGGAACGCATCCAGATAGGCCGCGGCGGAATAGCCGTGGTTCGTCGCGGAAACGAATACGTTGTTGACGTCCAGCAGCAATCCGCAGCCGGTGCGTCGCGCCACCGATGCGATGAATTCCGTCTCGCTCATCGTCGACGACGAAAACGCGACATAGGTGGCCGGGTTCTCGAGCAGGATCGGACGTCGAATCGCTTCCTGGACCTCGTCGATATGCCGGCATACTCTCGCGAGCGTCTCCGCTGTATACGGCAGCGGGAGCAGGTCGTTGAAGAACGTGCCGGCATGCGTCGACCAGGCCAGATGCTCGGAGACGAGCGCCGGCTCGCAGCGCGCAATCAGGTCGCGAAAACGCGCCAGGTGCGGTTGGTCCAGCGGCTCGCTTCCGCCTATCGACATGCCCACGCCGTGAATCGAAAGCGGGTAGGCGTCGCGGATGCGGGCCAGGGCGCGATGCGGGGGACCGCCGGCGCCCATGTAATTCTCGGCGTGCACTTCGAAGAAACTGTCGTTGGTACGGTCAGCCAGGATGGCCGCGAGATGCTCGTGCTTGAAACTGGTGCCGATCCATCCCGCGGCGTCCGTTGCCGGGCGACGGGGAAGCGTGTCAGGGCGCATTGCCGCAAAGTGGATGAATTCGCTCATCGCCGTCCCCGTATGCCGCGCAGGCGGTGATCAGGACTTGATCGGCGTGAGCGAGCCGTGGGCGCCGCCCGGCACGGTGATGCTCGCGCACGTCCCGCCCTGGACGAACTTCCACGAGTTGCCCTGGAAATCCATCGTCGACGTGCCCTGGCACGTGGTGCCCGGACCTGCCGCGCAATCGTTCTGTCCTTTCAGGGCAACGCCGAAGCATTTCTCCTTGTGAGCGGCGGTGGCCGCCTTGACTTCCGCCTGGGTCAAGGGTGCAGCCTGCGCCGTCGCCGCAAGCAGGGTGGCCACTGCGCTGGCCAGCAGGGCGGAACTCACCACGGTTTTATTTGCAGACATTGAATTTCTCCATGAAGTTGATGAGGCATGCCGGGAAATTGCGGCTGCCGAAATGAATCAGGACTTGGTTCGAAGTAACGCTTCCTTGTTGTATGCCGTTTCATCGAACCCACTCCGGTGCGGCCTACTACGGAAAACACTCGAATGACGAATTCGCCATACCGCGCCTGCCGCGAAGGCTTGTCCGTGCCGACGACGGATCAGCATCATCGATCGACCGTGCATACGACGCATCATTCACGCTTGAATATGGCGGAATAAAGTGAAACAAAAGCCCGTTGTATTTCTTGTCGACCGCCTGGCAGATCGAGCGCGCTGTAAGTCCTGTCGACTCGATCCGTTCAGAACGTATGGAAATACTAGCGGATGGGTGGTGTCGGATTCCTCACGAAAAATTAAATTTATCGTGATATCTGACGTGAGCGTGTGTGCGCCGCGGCATCACTGATTTTTCATAGGTATCCGCATGAAAGAACAGTAATCCGTAATTTTTCTGATCTGTGCGGGGGCATCGCGCGCGGCTGCGCGTTTCGTCACGAAGCGACGCAGCCCCATTCCCGGTGCGATTCGGCAGGCTTGGCGCGATCGCGGCCACCTGAGGGTGCCTCGGGCCCGGAAAACGATGCGCGTGCCGCTGCAGGCGCCGGGCGTATAGCGAAACGTCACCGAGGGGGTCGCGCCATCGTAGCGCGGCGTTGCGCCGGACTGCTTCACGAGCGCATCGGTATCGGCCCAGAAGAGAGGCGTGCCGGAATAGTCGGCGCGCCAATCGTAGCCGTATGACGGCAGGCCGCTCAGGATCGCCGTGTGCGTATTGGGTTCATTCACCACGCTGGTCAGCCTCGGCGTGCTGCGGCCGTTCCTGCCGTTGTATGGGCGACGGCTCGGCGTCGCGTCGCCATCCGCCGTGATTCAGTGGCCGGGCGCGACCTTCTTCGGTACGGCGATCACCGCGCCGCTCTTGGGGAAACTGGCGGCGTTGCGCGGGCCCATGGGCATGACGATCGCCGGATTGCCGCCCGCGATCGCCATCGCGGTGAGCGCGGCTGGTTGCGCAGCCGGGATGGGTTTGCGCAAGCGGATGGGGGCGCGTTGCGCGGGATCGCGAAACGGGCGTGGAATCGGGTGCCCGCCGCGCCTATCCCTGCGCTATGATGCGACACCCATTCCTTCCAAGGCGGCCATGAAACGTCTCTTTCCGTTAGCCATTCTGTCGTGCGCGGGATTGATCTGCACCGCGTCGTTCGCTTCCACCCAAGGCAAACAGCCCGTTCCCGCGTACGTGGAGCCGATCGCCGCCGCGGCGCCCGGCATGCTGGTGCAAAGCCTGGACGGGCCGGTCACGAACGCGGAAATCCAGTCGTTCGTCGATTTTGCACAAACGTTGCAGCCGCAACCGACCAATGTCGGCAATGCATGGGCGCAAGGGCCCAGCGGCGAAAACCTCAAGGCCATGTCGCTGGTCTACGACATTGCGCCGCGCAAGGAAATTCTGGACAAGATGGTGTCGTTCTGCGACACGCTGCTGTCGCAGCGCAACGACATCCTGCCGGCGCCCGCGGGGCAGCGCGTCATCTGGACGGGCCGCATCGATCCGGTGTGGCCGAACGATCCGGACGGTCATCCGATCGAGACGGGCGGCGAGCAGGGCGACCCGGTGGGGCACCTGGGCAGCTGCGCCGCGCAGATCCTGAAGACGCCGGCGCTGTACGGCCAGGCCGTCGCGGGCGGCGACCCGTTCCATTTCGGCGCGACGTACCTGGAGCGCGCCCGGCGCTATGTCGCCGAGGCGGACAAGACGGTCGATGCGCACATCCTGTCATCGCTGCTGACGCTCGACAGCGCCAAGCACATGTCGTTCGCCAAGGCCTCCCCCTACAAGTCCGGCCAGCCGGTGCCGTGGAACCAGCAGATGATGTTCGCCTATGGTTTCCTCAAGCTGGCGCAGGCGCACGATCTGCTGAAGGACGACCCGAAGCGGGTCCAGCGTTACGACCAGATCGTCAAGGCCAACCTCGAATGGTTCATCGGCGACGGCCTGACGCGCTACGCGGACAAGCAGGGGCGCACCGCCTTCGACTGGGGCTACGCGATGCCGGCCGTGTCCCGTGAAGACGGCAATCACGGCAGCCTCGATGTCGCCGGGTTCTATCGGCTGTCCCAGAGCGGCCGCTATGGCGTCGACATCACCTGGATGGCGCCCATGGTCAATACGGTCATGGATGTCCTGCGGCTCGGCGATCGCAGCTTCGCGGGCCGGTTGAACGGCACGAGCGGCGACGGCAACAGCAAGGGCACGAACTATCTGCGCAGCGGCTATCTGTTTCTCGCGCTGCTGCAGCCCGATGTCTACGCCAGGATGATGGGCGACGGCGGCATCCGGGTCGGCGGCATCAGCAACATCGGCGCCTACTCGCGCTTTCTGTGGGTGAAGGATCAGCGGGCCCGCGGCAAGTGAGGGCAAGCGGCGCGTGAGTCGTTCACCGGCGCGCGCCCGATCCCGGGCGTCGAGGCGGCGCCCGGCCGCCGCCTCGACGGCCTTCCGCCGATCCGCTTCACGCATCGTCGCCGGTTCGTTCCGGTTGTACACGCCGGACGCGGCTGCTTCATCCGGCGGGAACGCGATAGCCTAACCCGGGACCTGAGGGAGGGATGTGAGGAAGGGGATGATTCTCGCGCTTAATGCCACGGCAATATCGATCGTCGTTGGCTTTTTTCTGTCGGTTTGCTATCGGATGGCTTTTCCGCTGGGGCGGCACGACTGGCAAATCTCGATTGCCGAATTATGTTTGATGCTGCCGATGGCGATCGGTGCATTTTGGCTGTTGGCGCGAGCGTTAAGAAAAGATCGGTCAGGAACGCGCTTCTATAAGTTCATCTGCTGGATAGCCGACGGCGGGCCCACTCGCCGCCTGACCGCATCCGCGATCGGTGCAATCCTGTTGGTTCAGTGCTTGAAATTGGCGGCTTCGATCATGAGGTCGGTGTTTTAATCGGGATTCCATATGAATGGGGGCGTTGGCTTACGCATTGCCGGCCCCTCGTTCGCCGCGCGATCGGCCAGCCACGCGGCCATGACGGGCAGGCGTCGCGCGCGGTAAGGGACGTGCACCGCCTATCGCGCAGACGTGCCGGCGATCGCCGAGTCGTTGCCGCTGCAGCCGGACAGGAATGTCCGGGGGCGCATGGCGTCGGTGGTCAAGCCGTCCGTGAACACGCCGAAGCAAGGGCGGCGCAGAGGTTCGTGCCGCCGTGGTGACAATCTCGCATGGGAGAGGGCGCCTGGCCGGCAGCGTGTCGATGCCGATCGAGCACGCACAGGTCTGGGTATCGACGTGCATGACGACCCTGGGCGGACTTCAACTCATCAACTCATGGCGTCCTGGCCTGGGAACAGGTCGCGCGCGCACTCCGGAGCCCTTCCGCATACGCCGCGTCGAACGCCTGGGCCGTCATTTGCGCGCCGAACCGGGCCTGCAGCCGCTCGCGGGACCATTTGCCGTTTCCCGCCGCGGCCGCCAGCAGGTTGAATGCAATCGCCTGCGCGGGGTCCTGGGCGTTGAACTTGCCGGAGGGGTAGTTCGTGGCGAGCAGGCCGGCGGCCAGCGGGTCGCATTGGCTGGCGGCCTCCTTCAGATGGCTCAGCGCGTCGTCTTTCCAGCGTTTGACGTCCGGATCGTCCGGGTTCGCGCCGGCCGATGGAACCGTGCCGGTGCCATCCGGGCCTTCCAGGTAGAAATCGATCTGCGCGTCCGCCCGTCCCGTGCGTGCGGCCAGCGCGAGAAACCGCAGGCGCTCCTGTACCTCGGCCGGCGTGACGCCGGCGCATGGATGCGTCGTATCGGCGGGCGCGGATGACGCGCTGCCGGCGTCGCGCTGCGTCGGATTCGCGGCGCAAAGCGATTCCGCCAAGTAGACCCGATAGGCCGCATCGGGGTTGCCCAGGCGCGCCGCGCCCTCGTATTGCGCGACGTACTGCGCCACCGTCTTGCCGCCCAGGTCGATGATCCTGCCGCTGCTGCCGATCAAGGCCGGTGCATCGACGACATTCCCGCCCGCGCCCGGCGAAGCCGATGACGAGAAGGTCGACGCGCCGCGTTCCTCGACCTGCGCATCCCGGGCGCGCGCGCCCGGACCCGGGGCGGGGTCCGGGCTGCGCGCGGCGTGATAGACGCCGGCCAGCACGCATCCCGCGACGCCGAGGGCGAGCCAGTATGCGGGCTTCATGCTCGCGAGGGTGTCCGGGCGCGGATCGAGGGGCTTATTGCCAGAGATAGCAGTAGGTTTCGTTGCTTTCGAGATTGTTGCCCAGCGCGGGCTGCGACAGATCCTTGACCCAGCCGTTCGGATCCGTCGGCGTCGGCGTATCGCCGCAGTTCGTATGGACCCAGTGGATCCCGACGTCGCCGCCCGTGTAGAGTTCGCCGCACAGTTCGAGCTGATCGCCGACCTGAATCTGGTTCAGCGGCGTCGGCACGCTTTTCTGGTTGCGGGAGTAGCCGTTCGCAAAGACATTGTCCATCGCGACGTCGTAGATGACGCCGTCGGTGCCGAGCAGGCTCACGTGGGTGTGTGACAGATAGATGCCTTGCAGCGCCGAGCCGGACTTGAACGTGGGCGGAGTCTGGACGGTGCCGGTCAGCAGGGTTCCGCCTTGACAGACATCGGCGGCGAGCGCGGACAGGGAAGCGACGGATAACGCCAGGGCAACAAGAATCTTCTTCAATTGAACCCCCTCGAAATTTGAATTGAATGCGTGGAACGGAATCGTGTCGCGCTCGCAGTCGGTGAGTGCCGCGTTCGACACGATTCCAATTGTTAAGATATCGAATGAATGATGACGAGGGGATGAAAATTCAAAACATTGGATTTTAGATATTTGTTGGGCGGAGAATTAATTCGATGTTCTATTTTAATTAATGGAATTCGATGGAAAATGAAAGTGAGGCGAAAGCGTTGTGTTTGACGGCTAGCGGGGGAAGGCGGCGGCGCTCAAGGCGCGTGGTGTTGAGCGGGCTTCTGGCGCAGCATCGCGCATGATTGCGGCGGCATCGGCGTGAACCGGTCACTCGTCAAGATCGGCAAGGCTCGGATCAGGAGGCGCAAGATGCCCGGAGGGGCGGCGATCTTCCTGAGGGGATTTTCGATGCGGGGCAGTCGCCATTGAATTGTAAATATCGACCTGAATGACCTTGATCTTTCCAGTCTCGGCTTCCTCTCGTTGCCGATGATGTGCTCTTCGTTGAATCGTTTTTTCACGGCCGTTTCGCTCGGGAACGGACGCTGCGCCGTCATCGTACTCACCTCGATCTGCACGTCGTGCCGTGCAGGACCCAAGCGCGCGCGATCGCGCCGCTGAAGAACACGGCGAAACGGGATTTAGGCGTATCTCGATGCGGAAGGCGAGGCGAGCGCGTCCCGGCCGCTCAGCCACGGGCACCCTGAAACGATCCTCGACCGATTCCGGATTGCGTCGGCTCGCCGGCGCGTCGATCGGCCGCACGTCGCTCGATCCGCGCGCCGGCCATGCTGCGCGCCAATCCCGGCCGGTATCAGCGGGCTCGGTGGATATCGTGCGTGACGAAGCCGGCCTCGTTGTCGGGCGGTGCGAGGCCATCCTTGACGGCGAGCGTCTTGCGGATATCCTCCAGACCTGTCGCCCAGCGATCGCGCATGGTCGACAGGCCGAACTGCGCATCCTTGTACTGATTCTCCGAGGGCTTTTGCTGGTAGATCAGATGCTGCACGTTGTAGCGCCGGCCGGACGAGACCTCTTCGGCCTGCTGGCACCACGGATCGCTCCTGCGCACATCCTCCGGCACGTGCCCGAGCACGCGATGCAGAAGGCTGCGATAGCGCTGTTCGCGCTGCAGCGTATCGGTCACGAAGCGGGTCCGGCTCGAATACTGGACATCCTTGGTGCGTTCGGCGACGTCGTCCAGCGACTGCGGCAGCGGCCCATGCGCGCTCCACAGATCGACCTGGAACGCGAGCGTGTCGCGTCGCGGCGACGCGCGCAGCACTTCCATGAGCGGCGTGTTCGAGACGATGCCGCCGTCCCAGTAGAACTCGCCGTCGATCTCGACGGGCGGGAACGCGGGCGGCAGCGCGCCCGAGGCCATGAAATGCTCGGGCCGCAGGGTCGTCTTCGTGTTGTCGAAGTAGATGAAGTTGCCGGTGCCTACGTTCACGGCGCCCACCGACACCCGCGTTTCGCCCGAGTTGATGCGGTCGAAATCGCACAGCTTGAGCAGCGTTGCGCGCAGCGCGGAGGTGTCGTAGTAGCTGACCTTGCCGGGCGGTTGGGCTGCGCCCGGCAGCGGCGGCGGGAAGCGCGGCGTGAAGAAGCCGCGCTGGCCCTGCAGGAACGCGCTGGCCGTCTGGGTCGCGGTGAGCATCGAGCGGATGTGTTCGTGGCCGTTGAACAGCGCGTATTCGAAAGCGGCCGGCAGTGCGGGGAGGAACGCGGGCTGGCAGATCGTTTCCCAGAATTCGCGCAGGCGCTCGACGCGCCGTTCCGGCGGATTGCCGGCGATCAGCGCGGTGTTGAGCGCGCCGATCGAGATGCCGGCGATCCAGTCGAGCGGAACGCCTGCTTCATGCAGGCCCTCGAACACTCCCGCCTGGTAGGCGCCGAGCGCGCCGCCGCCTTGCAGCACGAGCGCGATCGTCTCGTACGGCAGCAGGTGAGCCGGCCGCCCCCCGGCCTCGCTGTGCAGATCGGCCGGATCGACGGTCTGTTTTTCGGTACGGGCGCGCGGCTTCATTGCATGAACCATCCGTGACTGACGATGAACGACTGGCCGGTCAGCGCCGCGCTCGGGAACGCGGACAGGAACAGCACCGTCTGCGCGACGTCCTCGACCGTGGTGAACACGCCGTCCACCGTGTTGCCGAGCATCACCTTCTTGATCACGTCGTCTTCGCTGATGCCGAGTTCCTTCGCCTGCTCCGGAATCTGCTTGTCGACGAGCGGCGTGCGCACGAAGCCCGGACACACCACGTGCGAGCGCACGTTGTGCTTCGCGCCTTCCTTGGCCAGCACGCGCGCGAGGCCCAGCAGCCCGTGCTTCGCCGTCACATAGGCCGACTTCAGCGGCGACGCCTCGTGCGAGTGCACCGAGCCCATGTAGATCACCACGCCGCCGCGATCGTCCTTGTACATGTACTTGAGCGCCGCCTTGGTCGTCAGGAACGCGCCGTCGACGTGGATCGCCTGCATCTTCTTCCAGTCCGAGAACGCATAGTTCTCGATCGGATTCACGATCTGGATGCCCGCGTTCGACACCAGGATGTCGATCGTGCCGAAGGCCGCCGCCACCTTGTCGATCCCGCTGTTGACCGCTTCCTCGCTGGTCACGTCCATCGCGACGCCGATCGCTTTGCCGCCCGCCTGCCTGATCTGTTCCGCCACCGCGTTCGCGCCGTCCTGGTTCAGGTCCGCGATCGCCACCGCCGCGCCCGCCTTCGCCAGTTCCAGCGCGATCTCCTTGCCGATCCCGCTCGCCGCGCCCGTCACGACAGCGACTTTTCCGTTCAGATTGCTCATATCAATGTCTTGTAAAGAGGGGAAGGGCCTCGGCCGCCAGGCAAGCATCGGTTGACCCGCCGGCCCCGGCATCGGTGCACGCGCCTCGATGCATGCAGGCGCCGCCGGATGCCCACTCGCGCGACGGGCGTGGCCGGGCGCGCTCGCTGGTCCGGTGCATGCACGATCACGCGGGAGAACCCGGTACGCCGCGCGTACCGATCCGCTCGGGCAAGGCCCGTTTAACGCTCCGCGTAGTCGATGCCGGTCAGCGGACCCAGTTGGGCAATGGTCGTGAAGTGCGCTTCGTGTTTCGTGTCGATATCGAGCACCCGGACGTTGCCGCCGAGATCCGTCACGAACGCGCGCCGACCGCGTGCGTCGAGCGACACGCCGATTCCCTCTTTCAGATCGCGCGCGAGTACTTCGCGATCGATCAATCCGGACGCGGTGATCCTGGCGCGGTTCAGCGTGTTGCCGTCGTCCGTGTCGCTGCCGCGATCGGTCCAGTACAGCACGCCGTTGTCGTGATCGAGATCGAGATCGATCGGCTCCGGCAGGTCGGCCAACAGGCATTCGACGTCCGGGCGCTGGTCGGGGCGCGCGCCCGCGGGCGGCTCGATGTTTGCCCTGAAGATACGACCTTGGCCGGCGTCCGGCGGCCCCTTCTGGGTCCAGTAGACATGACCGTTCGCCTTGTCCAGCACGATGCCGACGCAGTGGCGGGTCGCGTCGGCCGTGTCGGCGGGGAACTCGCCCGTGCGCACGAGTTCGGTGACCTCCGCGCCGTCGAGCCGGGCACGCATGACGCGCATGCCTTCGCGGTCGCACCAGTAAAGATGGCCGCCCGGCTTGTCGAGCACCAGTTCCTTCGGCGTTCCGGCCTGGCCGCTCGGCACCAGCACGCGGTGGCCGGTCCCGTCGAGATACGCGCATTCGATCGTGCCGTCGTTCGGCGGAACCGGACGGCTGGTCGGATCGCTGTCGATCAGGTGGATGCCGGTGCCCATGTTGGTCCAGTACACGATGTTGCTTTCGGCATCGACCTTGATGCCGTCGGGCGTTCGGGTCAGATTCCCGAGCACCGTTTGATGGGACCCATCGGGTGACAGGGCAATGATCGCGGGCGGGCGCGCCTGCAGGACATACAACGTACCGTCATGCTGTGTCGTCACGATAAGGTTTCCTAATGTTGTCGCGAGGATTGCCGTCGGTTCGCACGGGCGGATGGAATTCATTTCCATCGAACGGGCTGTCGATAGCGTACACGCGTCAGGCCTTCGAAAGCCTGGCCTGAGCGGCGGGCATTTGTTAACGATTGTCAAGATAAATTGGGGGAGTATTAATGGCGCGATCCGATGACGGATGAGGCGCTCCGAAAATTTCGTACGCCGTGAGACCGGGCGGGCGCGACGGATTGGAACGCGCCATAGGGCGGATCGCGAAGCGGCGACACATGCCGGGATTCGAGGCACGCGACGATGAACGCCTCACATTGAACGAATCGCCCGGGAACGGGACCGTGCCGGTGGTTGGTGGCGCGGGAGGACGGCGATGCGCCATCGTCACCGGAATGGTTAGGCCCCTGGACGGCACCGCTGCCTCCCCGGGGAGGCGCTCGAAGCGATTCCGGATGAATCGATTCGAGGCGCACTCAAGGAGCGGACTTTCATATACGTAAAGAGCGAGGTGACCGTTCTAATTCGATCGGCTTCTTGCCCGGCAGCTTCCGGTCTACCGGCGATGATCGGCTGTCGACTCAACAAGACCGCTGGAGTCGATGCATCGATTGATGCCAGGGGGTGTGCAATTCTTTATATTTGTTTTATTGAGTGAGCAGTGATTGGCAATCGGTTTCATCAACGCGAATCTATAGCAAGACGAAACATCAGGGGTGCGATGCCGGCATGAGCGGATTGAGCGGTTTTCCGTCGTTCTCCGGATACATCAGCTTCGCTGATGCAATCCGGAGGGAGCGGAGCAGGCCGTACGAGAAGGCGCTTCACCGACGCATGCAAACGCGAAGCCGGACTTCCGGCCGCCTGTGCGCCGGCGTGATGGGCGTGCCGCAGGCGAACGGTGCGGTGTCGATCGTGTTGTTCTCTGGTTCGACCTGCACCGGCAAACTGCATCGGGATCGACAGCACCCGGTCGAACCGCCGGGCGGCAAGCTGCGTGTCGCGACCGTCCGCGGGAACGCCAGCCGTTCCGGACGACAGGCCGGCGTCCCGCTGTCTCGATCGCGTCGACACGCATCAATGCATCGTCCAATTCGTGACCTTGACGATGGCGGCATCGACATTCTTGAGGCTCGTCTGGCCTTCCTGCATCAGGGTGCTCCATTCCTGCACGCGATGGGTGCCGTTCGGCGGTTGGTTGAAATCGTGCGTGTCGACCACCTTCGCGCGCTCGGCATAGAACTTCGTCATGAACGTCTTCTCGTCCACGCTGTTGCCGGAGCGGGCCAGCAGGCCTTCGAGCGAATTCTTGTCGCCCGTTGCGCCTTGGTTGAGCGCCGTGTCGACGAAGGAGCCGATGGTCAGCGCCGAATTGAAGCCGCGCTGCCGCGCCTGCGCCACGCTGTATCCGATGTAGACGTTGTAGAACGTACGCCACATCGCCTCGCGCCAGTTCGCATTGCTTTGCAGCGCGTTGATCTTTCCGCAGAACGTCTTCGCGCTGTCGGTGATCTTCAGGATCGATCCGGACATGCTGCCGTGTACGCCGATGCGTGACAGCCCGCCCTGGATCGAGGGATTCGAGGCGCCGCCGACGGCGTCATATTCCTTGAACAGTGCCGGCGCATCGGGGCCGGTGTCGTTCGGACCGCCGGTCGTGGCGCCGAAGATGCCGATGGTGTAGCCCCGATCGTCACCGATATTCTCGCAATAGCCGTAGAACTTCGTCCATTCGAGGGTGTCCTGTTCCGGCTTGTTGATCAGCTTCATGATGTTGTCCCATTGCTCGCCATCGAGTTGGGTCTTCGATTTCAGGAACTGCAGCGTGGCCGGCGAGAAATTGGCGTCGTGGTCGAGTAGCCGGGCATCGATCCGGGTCGGCGTGCAGGCCGCACCGGTTACCCACGGCTGCCCGCTGCCGTCGAGACCGCTGCTGAGGGACGGCGCGTTACCTTGCGTCCGGTAGGCGGCCGTGTAGTTCACGCCTGTGTCGCTGACGACATTCCCGGGCTGATAAATGCGGTTTCCCGACCAGGGCGCATCGCAGATCTCCGCGTTCGCGGACTGTCCCGCATCGCTTCCCGTGGCGAGCTGCGCATTGGCGCTCCAGGGAAAGGAAAGCAGCCCGGACAGTGCAGCGGAAATCGACATGATCTTCAGCGTTTGAATCGACGTTTTTTTCATCTTGAACGCTCCGTTGTGAATGGTATTTTTCAATCAATTCAAGAAAATCGCGACGAGCAGACGGCGCGATTTTTACAGCACACGACATGGCCGCGCGCGATACGTGCGCGCCAAGGTGTTGATGCCGGTGGGAAACAGCGACCAACGTGTCACGGTGGATTCGACCGGAATGCCGGAGCAGGCGAATCCGCCGAGGATGCAGAAAAATCCGCTGCGCGAAACCGCGCTTCTAGCGATGGGTCAGGGAAAGTGCATGGAATTTGACGACGGTGCCGGGGGCTGTCGTCGGTGTGCCCGAGCTGGCCGTTTGGTCGTAGTTGCCGGCCTTGAAATAGAAGTCCTCTCCCTCGAAGCTCGCATCCATCGTGAAGGATCGGGTGGTGTGATTGATCTTCACGCCTATCGTCGTGCCGGACAGACTCAGTTCATAGCTGAACGGCGTCCCGAGCGTGACGTCCGCGATCGGATAGGTTGTGGATTTCCCACCCTGGTTGGTTGCCTCGAGCAAGAGCTGCACGACGCCTTTCGATGTCACTTGTATTTCACACAGCGGCTTGCTGGGCCCGGAGCCCTGGAAAATCTGGCCGATCGTGGTGTGGTCGGGCACCTGGACCACGGAGACGGTTGCCTGCAGGAGATTCGTTCCGGCGGGGGGCCATGCCGTATTTTCACGCAGCTCGGTCCGGGGATGCTGCGATCCCGATGTGGTCCATCCGCGCCGAGGGTCCATCATGACCATCGCGCCGTCCGACTTGTCCGTGTAGAAGTAATACGGATTCGTATATCCCGCCGCGAGGCTATCCGCGTTCACGGTGTCGACGCTGCCCGATGCCCCGGTGGGGAGTTGGAGCGTGAAGGGCGCGAGGTTGAAATTCAATCCGGGCGGGTTCGCCGGGCTCAAGGCAGGAAGCGCCGCATCGATCGTCTGCCCGGCTTGCATCAAGGCGGCGGGAGAAACCGCATGGCCTGGGCTGTCCCCCCCGCACGCCGAGAGCATGCCTCCAAGCAGGGCGGCGACAAGGCAGGCTGCGATCGAATCTCTCATGGGGCCGTCTCTCGTTGTTTGAATTAATCTTGGATGGCGAATAGGTTACCTTTATTTTCAAATCGACGGTGAATAAAAATCACTATTTTATTTTATAAAATATTGTTAATTATTCTATTGTTGTATGATTCAATCGGATGATTTTATTGGCGAGTGCTTCCAATAAATTCATGGTGGCGAATGAATTTTTGGTGAACCTTGCAATCAGGATTGCAAGCGCAATGGCACGGGATGGATGGCTGATCGGCGAACTTCGTCGCGGCATGGCCGGATGTTTCGAATTGCATGATCGGCGCACGGCGCGACCCGCCATGTTCGAGCGACTTTTCTGTGCACCGGAGCCGTTGCGAGGCGCCGTTCGGTTTGTCGAGCCGTGTCACGAGGTGAGACCGTGGACCCATCCGGTTCAAGCGATCGTCATCGCGACCGTCCCGGTTGCGTTCATCACCAGTGTTCCCTGAGGGCGGCGGCGATCAACCTATATGCTCAAACACGACATTTTTATTGAGCGGAAACGCGACATCTGAGCCTGGGACCCATACTCAATGTCGAGGCCGGATTCAGATGTCGTAGCGCGGGCTCAATATAGATGCCGCATATTTCATCGGTCGCTCCATCATTTAGCGAAGCGCCGAGCTTGAAGGGGCAGGACGCTGACATTCGATCCATGCACCTTGCCAGGCCGTCGGCCCGCTTGATCGGCTTGAGGCGCGCCCCGTGGAGCCGCCGCTTCGATGCCCACTTCCGTGAAGGCACGCGGTGCCATGCTGCGCTTGGGTTGTTCGGACCCGATCCAGAGCGGATCACGATCGGCTGTCTTTCCTGGCACGGAAGCGTGGAATTCGGGGGCGAAGCACCAAGCCGTATCGCTGCTGGGTAAGCCTACACTCAGCAGGAAAGCCGCGGGAATCAAAACCATCCCTGCCATTACAGGGTCGACTCCGGTTATCTGATAATCCATGGAATTAATAAAGAATTTCATTTAAAGTTTGAAAATATTTCTTGATAAAAATAAATAATATTTATATATTGATACCGTCATCCGCTGATCGAATAAAAGCGGCTGCGTGCGACACGTCTCGACCTCGCCAAATCCAAGAGAGATCTGCGGGCCTCCGATGTGTCATGCATTTACGGGGAATCCGACATGACGTCCGCAACGCATAGCCAGTTCGACGGGCTGGCCGCTCTATACGAAAACATGGCAACGTGGCCATTTCGAAGAGATATTGAAATACCCAGCGTGCTGGAAGTAGTGGGAGACGTGGCGGGCAAGGATATTCTCGATTTCGGCTGTGGAGACGGTACCTACTCGCGCATCCTTAAGCAAAGAGGCGCGCGCAGGGTGACCGGATTCGATGAGGCCGAAGGCATGTTGCGGCATGCGTGCGATCGCGAGTCCGGCGAACACCTGGGCATCGATTTCGTGTCGCGGCTCGATCCGGATCTCGATCACCGGTTCGATCTCGTATTGGGCGTGTATGTGTTGCCCTATGCGGCGGACAAGTCGGCGCTCGAGCAAATGTGCGCGAGCATGAAGCGGCTGCTACGCCCCGGCGGCCGGCTTGTCACGCTTCCGATTCATCCCGAGTATGTCGCAGACCCTGCCTACTACGCGTGTTATGGCTTTTCGCTGACGCAGACCCCCGCGCACGAGGATGGCGGAGAAGTCCGGATCGAGCTGTTTCATTCGGGATACGGCGGTACCGTGACCGCATGGTATTGGTCCAAGGCGTCACTCGATGCGGCGTTACGGGCGGCCGGCTTTGAGCATATCGTCCATCGCAACCCTCTGCCGTCGGCGCTGACGCCCATCGAGCACGCACCCGAGACACTTCGCCCATATCTGTCGCGACCTCACGCCGTGATTCTGGATTGTCGGTAGACATCGCACATCGCGCGCCACCGACCCGCGTCACCGCCGCTTTTTTCCCAACGTCCCGGAGTTTTCCATGCGTTGTCACACACCGTCTGTCCGCTGAGCGGTACCGGGAAGAGGTTGGCGCGATGAGGAACGGCACAGCGGGCAAGGTCGTGCTGACCTGGCGCGCCTGAACGAGACGCAAGGGGGCGCAGGCTATGCAACTGTCGGTGGAAATCATCGAGTCGATTGAACGGATTGTGCCCGGCGCATACGAATCGTTCTTTCACGCCAGTGGCGCCTCTCTTTTTTACGATCCGCAGTTCCTGCGTGCGGCGGAACGTTCACCGCTGCTGCCGGCGCTCGGTACCTACTATGTTCTCGTTTTGCATGGGCGGCGGATCGTCGCGTTCATGCCCGTCTATCTGCAAAGGCTCATGGTCGTCGATCCCCTGGGTGTGCTGAGGCAGAACGCGGGACTCGTGGACGACGGCTGCGACCTTGCGCTGCTCAGTCATATCATGCACTGCTTCACGAGCACTATCCCGTCGATCGTCGGATCACCGCATGTATATCCGCTGATGTTCGATGCGCTTGCGGACCTCGCGCAATGCACTGGCGCCCGATACTACGGTTTGCTGAACGTTTGCGACGAAATGCTGCTTGCGGCTGCGATCGATCGCGGCATGCATGTGAACTACATGGTGGATCGCTTCTATACGGATCTCGACAGGTTCGGCGACTTCGACGATTTCGTCGAGCAACTACCGGCCGACGGCCGAAGGGAGATGAATCGCCAGCTTCGGAAATTCACCGCCAGCGGCGCCTGCTCGCAGATCATCGCGCCGCCGTTCGACGGCCGACTGCAACAGCTCGCCGCGCTGTGCCACGCGACCACGTCACGCCAT
Organism: Burkholderia sp. GW821-FHT14F03; assembly: GCF_058803765.1. Taxonomy (NCBI): domain Bacteria; kingdom Pseudomonadati; phylum Pseudomonadota; class Betaproteobacteria; order Burkholderiales; family Burkholderiaceae; genus Burkholderia; species Burkholderia sp. GW821-FHT14F03. The sequence continues at coordinate 41,703 of NZ_JBXAPG010000017.1, read as the reverse complement.
GGGACGCCGCAATACTTCCCCACCGTTCCGTTAGCGGAGTTTTGCCGACTTTGCGGCAGCCTCGTGCGCCTGTGCACGATCGAAACCGGAGGGCGAGTCGTCGGCGGCCTCATATGTTTCGAGGGCCCCGATACGTTCTACACGTGGTCTGCTGGCGTCACGTACGACCAGACGGATTTCAGTCCCTACACGATCGCGTTCGCGGCGTCGTACCGGTATGCGTTCGAACGCAACCTGCGTCGCCTCGAAGGCGGCCGGCTCAACGCGAGAATCAAGACCCGGCTGGGGATGCGGCCGGGCCGGCTCTATGCCGTCACGAGCGACGACCTGAAACCCGCTGCCGCTCGCGTCGCCTCACTCAATCACATGGCAGTTTCGGAAACAACTGATTCTATCGACTCTTCGTTGCGAAAGGAGTAAGCCCAATGACTATGCTTAATACGGTTGCATTGGCGGACGATTTCCGCACATTCCCAGCAAGAGTCAAAGGCCGGGTGCGCTCGCGGCACCATCCCGAGTATGCGGGCTGGCACCGGCGCTCGACGTGGAATGGACGTTCGTTCGAGCGCTATCCCGAGTACATCGTGAAAGTGGAGTGCGAGGACGACATCGTTCAGGCGATTGACTTCGCGCACGCGCACGGGATGCGCATCAGCGTGCGGGGCGGCGGCCACAGCTACAGCGGCTGTTTTCTGCGCGAGGGCGGCATGCTTCTCGACCTCTCGGAGATGCAGGACATTCGCGTTGAGGTCGCCGCGCGCCGGGCGATCGTTCAACCTGGCGTGACGAGCCGCCAGTTGAGCGAAAGCCTCGCCGCGCATGATCTCGCCTTTCCGACTGGCCATGGAGGCGGCGTCGCGATCAGCGGGTTTCTGCTCGGCGGCGGACTTGGCATCAATTGCACTTCATGGGGTGGGATGAGCCTCTTCAACGTGCTGGCCATGGACGCCGTCACCGCCGACGGCCGGATCCGCCACCTCAGCGCCGACAGCGAGCCTGACCTTTTCTGGGCCGCCAGAGGCTGTGGCCCGACCGCGTTCTTCGTCGTCACCCGCTTCTACCTGGCTTGCGAGCCGCTGCCGCACGCGATGACGACCAACACGTATCGTGTGCCGTTCGGAAGACTCGCGGCGCTGTTGACGGAAATCGAACGCATCCGACCCGCCCCGGCCTTGCAGGTCATGCTCGCGGTGGTCCCATCGGCAAGCGTCACCGCAGCCGAATGCAGTCGCGAAGGCCTGCTCAGTACGATCGCGTTTGCCGACAATGCATCGCAGGCGAACGCATTGCACGCGGCGCTCGCCTCCAGGCTGCCCGACGGTTGGCTCACGCCGGTGGAAGAAGATCAGGCATCCAGCTTCGAAGCCATTTATAGGCAGACGGATGCCATGATGGCCGCGAAGCGCTTCCGGACCGACAACATTCTCACGGACAGGGCGGAAGACGCTGTTCGGATTCTCGCGTCGCATTTGCCTCGCCAACCGTCTCCGGCAAGCGTGCCGCTCTTCATCTGGCGTGGCATGCACGCGTTTGAGGACGCGGCCTATTCGGCGCACGGCAGGTTCTTCCTGTCGACTTACGCTCAATGGAACGACGCCGCCGACGACGAAGTCAACCGGGAGTGGCTCAAGTGCTTGTATGACGAGCTCGCGACAGTCGCGTCCGGATGCTATATCAACGAATTTGACATCGAGACGCGCGCACTGGACATCGCCCGCTGCTTCTCCGCGGAAAACTGGCGGCGGCTCGTGGAATTACGGCGGCGCTATGACCCGGACGGCGTCTTTCACGATGTCACCACATTGACGCCGCGCGTGTGACATACAACTCGGAAAGAGACCTGCATTTGCCGGAGCGTCACGTGCCGGTGCGTCGCGCATTGCGGTCGCGCCGCAGCGATCGTGCGGCCACAGCACGCGACCCGCTCCGACCCGCTCCGACTCGGACGCGTCCTCGATGCCGATCGCTCTTTGATGAGGCACGCGAAGCTCGATGCGGCGGAGCGGTCGATCGATCCGGCCCGGGTCAAGCGGCTCGATCTGTTCGGGAAGGCGGGGGCCGCGATGGACGGCGCACGCCGAGCACAATTGACGTTGCGGGCCGGTGACGGAGGCGGAGATCCGGCCGTTCGTCGACTTCGCGCAAGCGCTCCGGCCGAAGCCGGCCAACCTCGGTAACGCAAGGGCTGAGCGGAGACAAGCTCAAGGCCATGTCGCGGGTCTACGACAGGGCGCCGCGCAAGGAAATTCCGGACAAGGGGGCGTCGTTTCGCGACACGCGGTTGTTGTTGCGTTGCTCGCCGGCGTCCCCCAATCGGCCAGGGCCTGTCCGCCACGCAATCATGAGCCGACTCGCGCGGGTTGCATGCGTCAGGACGCTTGCGGACGGCAGGTCAGCGCGCGCGGTCAAACGCCGCCGGACATCGATCGCGCCGACGCATGGCCGCCCGTTCGGCTGGTTGGAACGCGCCCGCCGCCTGCTTTCCGGACCGGGTCCGCCATCGCCGCCCATTGAAGAAAAGACGATCGCGAAAGTATGCCGGCGGATCACCTATGGATGAATCGCGGTGTTTTTCCTACCATGACTTCGCCGAAACGACACGTATCGAAGGAAGCCGCCGCACATTTCGGCGAGGAGGGGTCTGGGGAGCAACGGAACAGGGAAGTCAGTTAAGCCCGGCGAACGTACCCGAAGTACTTCATAGATCGCTCCCCCCGGTCAATGGGCGCAGCTCTCCACGCGCGATGGACTTCGGCACCGAGAACGAATCGGGAGCGCGACTTGCGTTTGAGCGGTCCCGGTGTCGGGCTGTCGGCGCACTTGTCGTCGCCTCGTGCGGGCCCCGCGCTAGTCGCTGACGATCGCGATCGCGCCCAGCACGACGAACAGCGTGCCGGCGAGAAACTGGCCGATCCGTAGCGCGTGGCCGCCCGGCGACACGCGGGCGCGCAACGGATGGGCGAGCAGGATGCAGAACACGTCGGCGGCGGAAAACAGCAGGTTCGCGCAAGCGCCGAGCAGGAACAGTTGCCAGCCGAGCCCGATCGACGCGTCCGGATCGGTGAATTGCAGCAGGAACGAAAAATAGAACAGCGCCGATTTCGGATTCGACGCCTCGATGAACGCGCTCGACGACACGACGTTGCGCGGCACGTCGATCGCCGCGTCCTGCCCGACGGGCGCGCGGATGCGCTGGATACCGAGCCAGACCAGATAGGCGCCGCCGACCACCTTAAGCACGTGATACAGCATCGGCGACGTCTTCAGCACCGCGACCGCACCGAGCGCGACGATGCAGATCTGGAAGAAGGCGCCGAGATGAATGCCGAGCGCGGACAGGAAGCCGGCCCGCCGCCCGTGCTGCAGCGTCAACGATACGGTCTGCAGCAGCGCGGGCCCCGGGATGAAACCGAAGCCGATGCAGGTCAGGCCGAAGAACAGCGCTTGCTCGGGCGACATCAGAGATCGTCTCCGATCACGATGCCGAGCCGGCCGCATTCGCCGCGCACCCGATCGCGCGCGATGGCAAGCCGCTCCTTCGACAGCTCGGGCATGAACACGCCGATATAGTCGTCGATGGCGGCCTCGCGATCGAAGATATCGACGTTCCGGTAGCGATCGGCCACGTCCTGCCGCCGTGCGCGACTTCCGATCGCGAGACCCAGTCGGGCCGACATCGTTTCAGCCTCGTCTGGATCGGTCAGATAGCGAAATTCCTTCGAGCCCGGTTCCGGCGACAGCAATTCGATGTCGGCGCTGATGATCACATCCCGCCCGACCTTGAGGAATGCGATGTAGGTCTCGATGTTTTCCTCCAGCAACGCCTCGTTCATTCCCAGATGCCCCAGCACGAATCCCGCCTTGATCGCCACGCCATGCGTGCGCGCATTGTGCAGCGCCCGCAAATTGGCGTCGGCCATCCGCTTCGCGGCCGCCACCGGATCCTTGTTGCGCAGTGGCTTGTTGAGCGCCTGCAGCGAACGCGCGGCGCCCGCGTCGACGCCCACGAACAGAATGCGGAAGCCGATCCCGCGCATTGCTTTCAGTACCTGCTCCTTCTCCATGCCGTCCGCGCGCGCGTAGCCGACCAGGACCGGGCGCGCGTCCGCCGGTAACGCGCGCCACCACGACGGCGTCGACTCCGCCATGTCGAGCATCAGCCGCGCGAACGTGAGCGGCAGTTCGTCGGCCGTTACGTACAGGTAATCGTAGCCCGCCTCCCACGCGCTGCGGATGACGGACCACGCGTGATCCGCCGGCAGTTCGTTCTTCCACATGCTGCCATACTGGATCGAGCAGAACGAACAGGCATCGTCGCCGCTGAACTTGATGCAACCGCGCCCGATTTCGACCGGCACGCCCTTGCGTACCTGCCGCCCGGTCAATGCCAGGATCCGCCGGCCCAGGCGCCGGGTGAAATTCTCGGTGTAGACGGCGGTATGCGGCAAAGTCCGGTCGATCAGGCTGTAGTCGATGACGCGGTTCACCGCCTCACGAATCGTCGGATCAGCGACGATTCGCCCGGATTCCAGACGAACCGACCCGGGATAAACGCTGGCGGCTCGCGCGTGCTGCCGATCCCTCAGGAAATCGACCAGACCGCCATACACTTCGTTGCCGACGAATCCGCAGTCGATCAGTTCGCCGTGGCGATCGAGGATCTCGCGGCTCAATGCCGTGAAGTGATCGTTGCCGACCACGATCGCGATATGCGGATCGATGGATTTGACCGCGTGAGCGATCCGGATAGCGGCTTCGTAATTCGCCGTGATCGCACTGAGGCAGACGGCAAGGGTGCGGCTGGCCCGCTCGCGGACCGCCGTGAGGATACGGTCGAGCGGATGAATCACGCCATCGACATAATGGCCCTCAAAGCCCGGCAGCGCGTCGACATGGGAAGCCAGCGATAGGATGCCGAGATGCGGGAAATTGGCCCAGTCGGTATGTTGAATGCCCTTCGATACGACGATATTGTTCGCTTCGCCCGCGCCGTCCGCATCCAGATCGTTGCTGTTCGGCGGATTGATGAAAAATACGATGGCCCTCGGCTCACTCATGGCGCAGTTCTCTCGATATTGTGGATCTTGTCTGGAAACTACTACAACCGGCCAGCCCATGCCTCCGCGGGCAGACGGAACCCTCGGGTGACGACCTTACCGCTTTTCTCGTACGCACGGAAGGGCCCGCGACGGCATCCGGCAACGGATGCCGTCCGCCGATATCCGATGCCCGGACCTGGCGTCGACAGGCATGCTGCGCGACGCGCCGCAGACGACATGATAGGCTTGCGGGCGCCAGATCCAGTCAAGGGCTGTTGTCTGGTGATCGATATGGATTATTGTTTAGGAATATGAAATGTTTATGTTTTTGCCGTTCTTACTGGCGCTTGCCACGATGGGACAAGTCGCTCGCGGAAAATATACGTCGAGTCTCGTTCTGTTTCTCGTCACCCTGGTCGTGACCCTGGCTTCGTTCGAGCATCATGCAACTGATGCGCTCCAACTGACCTTCTAGTCGCGGGAACAGCGCATGAATGCAACTATCAATCAGCAGGCGGCGCAGCCCGCGTGGAGCAGCCGGAATCTGAACAGCCTCGCGCTGTTGGGCGTTTGCCTGGCGTTGGGCATTGCCTTTTACTACCAACTCGCTTTCGGCGAATTGCCCTGTCCGCTTTGTCTGTTGCAAAGGGCGGGTTTGATTCTCATCGGGATTGGCTTGGCGTTGAACGTGCGGTTCGGCGTACGCGGCCTGCATTACGGCGCGGTGCTCGTCGCAGCCGTGGCGACGGGCGCGATCGCGGTTCGTCAGGTTCTGCTGCACATCGTTCCCGGCACCGGCGCGTATGGGTCATCCTTGCTCGGCCTCCATTTCTATACCTGGGCCGCCATCGCCTCGATCGTGGTCGTGGTGTTCGTCGCGCTCATGCTGCTCTTGCCGGGTGACGAGCGTTCCGGATCGCCATCCAACGATATCAATACGATGGGCAAGATAGCCATTGCGCTCTTTCTCGTGATGATCGCGGCGAACCTGGCGTCGACCCTGCTCGAATGCGGATTCGGCCAATGCGCCGACGATCCCGTGGTCTATCAGTGGTTGAGCCATACCTGACGCGAGCGCGTGATCTGTCCAGGCCGACGCCTTCCTGGAGTAGATCGGAATCCTGGAGGTTGGCGCGACTGTGTTGAGTCGGCGCTTCACCTCAAGGGGTGGGGCGCCCTCAGCATCGAGGTCGGATGATGGACGGAAGTAAGGTTCGTCGCGGAAGACCGCGGCGGCGGCTTTCGGTGCAGTGGGCAATCTGACGCCGGCAGCAATGCGATCGGGATGCTGGATGGGCCACCGGGTTGACCGAGTGGCATGGCCGTCGGAGGCACGCCGAGCCTTGTCGCTGTATCGGATACCGGTTGGCGGCGCGCCGCGCTGCCGGGTTGCCCGTCCTCGCCGGTGCGCTGCGTCGATTTGTCCGTCGCGGACGCCGACCTTCATGCTTTCCCTTGCCGTCGCGCCTACGCGCTCAGTCGAGGGGCCGCGACGTCCCCGAGCCATTTCGCGGACGTCTCTTCTGTCCCGGAGAGACGCGCGACGCGCGCGGCCGCACGCGCCGGCGGCGAGGCCCGTCAAATCGGCACGGATGGCGCACGCCGAGGCTCAGAGGAAATCCCTGATCAGTATCGTCATCCACCGCCAGGCGCCTCCGCAGCCGGCGGCCCGGCAGCGCGCATCGGGATCCGCCAGCAAGCGGCGCTTGGCATCGCTCACCGGGCTGGCGTTGCGCAGGTAGTACGCCGCGCTGTCCTGCAAGGGATCGAGGCCGTCCTCGGGGATATCCATCCACAGGCCGTTTTCCGTATTCAGGCGGGCCGACAGCGGATCGAAATTGAAGCTGCCGAGATAATACCGATGGTCGTCGATGCGGATCAGCTTGGCGTGCATCATGCGGTTCTCCCGGTCGTTGTACTCGCGCACCTCGATCCCGGCATCGACCAAGCCGGACAGGTCGTCGGCATAGGCGCGGCCGACCGCGGGAAATTCCTGCGTGATGCTCGCCAGCGAGGCGCTCACCAGGATCACGCGGACGCCTTCGCGCTGCTTGCGCTCAAGCGTCTCGCGCAGTTCCGGCACCAGGATCAGGTAGGGGGTGATGACCAGGATCTCGCGTTGTGCCGTATCGAACGCGGACAGCATGTCCTGCAACGTGCCGGGCGAGCGCTTGTCGGGCTCGTCGTGGACATAGCGCAGGCGCTCGCAGGCGATCGGCATCCAGCCAGGATCGACATCCGCACCGGAAGCGGGCGCGGCGTCGGGATCGGCAGGCCTGTCGGAGGCGGTCGGCGTATCGGCCGCGGCCGGGTTCGCCGCCGGGGCCGTACCGTCGGGCGGAGCCAGCAGCCACTTGCGCCAATAGCGGATGCGCGCCGGGTCAAGCGTGGCATAACCCCGCGAGAGGCCATAGGGACTTTCGATGCCGAGGAATTTTTCCGGCTCGGGGTGCACTGCTGCCGGGCTGTCCCAGAACAGGTCGAAATGCCGGTGCATGGCGTGCAGGGCGGAAGCGTCTTGGCCGGCGTCGCCCGACACCATCAGATCGCGCTCGCTGAGCCAGTTGCGAAAGCTTGGATCCCAGATCGAGGTGCTGCCGATCACGGCCGTGTCGCCGACCAGGAACAGCTTGTCGTGCATGCGATGCGCGATCCCGATGAGATGGGATCGTGGGTGGAAGATTCGCAGTTCGATGCCGGGCGCCACCTCGTGCAGCGCGACGATGAGCTCATCCTCGAGGGGAAAGTGCGGCTCGGGGCCGATGCCGTCGATCAGCAGCTTGACCGGCACGCCGCGGCGCGCGGCCCCGGCCAGATGACGCAGCAGCAGGCCGCCGGTCTGATCGATTTCGAAGATGTAGGCGAGGACGCGGATCTGCTCGGCGGGCGTGGCATGGTCGACCAGTGCGATCCGCGACTGCATCAGCTGGCCGTCGTCGAGATTGGCGACCAGGTCGACGCATTGCGCGTGGCCCTGCAGGGAAAGGGCAAGCATGCATGCCGGGATGAGCGCCAGGCTTCTTCTTGTGGCGGTCATGATGCGGTGAATGGGTTCAAGATGTCTCGGGCCCTGCGTTCTCAAATGTCTGGAATGGCGGAAATCAAATACCTTACGAGTACCTTGTGTTCAGGCACGGCCGAGGCATCGTGTCCGGCTGCGATGCGTATTTCACCAGGCCGCCCCTATGCCGCGCACAGGGGGAAGGCATTTGCGTCAAGGATATCTTCATTGGCGAGTGGGGCGGAAATCCGGCGTTCCGGCGTTCCGGGGCACCGGTGAGCCGCCGGAGACGGCTGAAGCGTGGCGCAAGCGGGCACGCGTGTCGAGTCCCGGCTGCTCCGGGCGTTGCCGACTGAGGCAGGCATGATGCGAATTGAGCTGCCTGGCAATTTGTGCGAATCTGTCTCGCCGACCTCGGCGTTCATCCTTTCCTACTGGCCCGTTTTGTGAGACAAGCATGGTCTTCGATCGAGGTGCGCGTCCGAAGCGGACCGCTTTCGTTTTTGCAGGCGGGGGCAGCCTCGGTGCGATCGAGGTGGGCATGCTGCGCGAACTGCTCAATTACGGTGAACGGCCCGACTTCGTGGTCGGCGCGTCCGCCGGCGCGATCAACGCCGCCTATTTCGCCGGACAGCCCGACCGCGACGGCGTCGCGAATCTCGAAGCACTGTGGTGCAACATCCGCCGGCGCGACATCATGCCGTTTTCCATGCTCGGCCTGTTGAGGACCATTCTTCAGAATCGCGCACACCTCGTCGAAACGACTGCGCTGCGAATGCTGCTGGAAAGGCATCTGCGGTATCAGTACGTGGAGCGCGCGTCGCTGCCGCTGCACGTCGTCGCGACCGATATGCTCAGCGGCAGCGAAATCGTGCTGTCGTCGGGCCTCGTCGTCGACGCCGTACTCGCCAGCGCGGCCATCCCGGGCGTATTTCCGCCGGTACGGATCGACGATCGGCTGATGGTTGACGGCGGCGTTGCAAACAATACGCCGATTTCGATTGCCGTCGCACAGGGCGCGACGCGTATCGTCGTGCTGCCGGCGGGCTTTGCATGCGCGTTGCATAAGCCGCCGGCGAGCGCAATCGCCCAGGCGATGCATGCGCTTACCCTCGTGATCGCACGCCAGCTCGTGCGCGATTTGGCGTTCTACGAGACGCGCGCCGATATCTTCGTGGTGCCTCCCTTGTGTCCGCTCGACGTTTCGCCGTACGACTACACCCGGTGCAGGGCGCTGATCGAACTGGCGGCCGAGCGGACCCGTGCGTGGCTCGGCGATGGCGGTTTCGAACGGACCTGCATTCCGGGCGCGCTGCACGAGCATACGCACTCGGTTGAACGGTGACGTTGGTGCTTAGAGCCTGACCGACGCCTCGCGCCCGAGGATGGGGTCATGCCGATTGAACACGATCCGGCGATCTATGACGACAGGGGCGCCTTGTGACGGCTTCGACCGCGGATGCCGACGATCCACTTCGTGCCGTCAGCCGAGATGCGCTTGCCGGAGCCTCGAAACCTCGGCGGCGCAAATCGGTTGTAGGCGCTGATGACTTTCACGATCGCTTTGTCGAGGCACGCCTCGGTCACGTATTTCAAATTCAGCCACGCGACTTGCTTTCGGCTGAGATTCTTGACTGACCGCGCCGTCTGCGTTGGCCCGAGATTGCAGCCGCAGCAGAACAGCGTCGTGATGAAGCGTTTGCGCGGCTCGTCGAGCTTCGCCTCGAATCCGGAAGCCAGTGTGCCGGTAAGCAAGGCGTCGATATGATCGTCAAGGCGTTGTCGCGGGAAATCTTGGCACGCGGCTGCATCACGACACGCGTGTTGCTGCCGGAACAGGATTTGACGACCGGTACGCTGACGCTCTCACTGATTCCGGGTGTGATTCGGCAGGTCCGTTTCGCCGACGAGAAATTGCGCGGCACGTGGAAGACCGCTTTCCCGGCCGGTGACGGCGAAGTGCTGAACCTGTGTGACCTTGAATCGGCCAAACGGGTCAAGCGATCTACGCCGGGCTGGACGATGGACGGGTATGGGGGCCGCAGCCGGTCGTGCTTGTCGGCAGGCAACTCGCGGGTGCGGTGATAGGTGTCAGGGGCAGTGTCGCAACGCGCTTCGGCGGGTACGGCTACGACCGGTTTGTCGGCACGCCGGTGTACAAGCCATCCGGTTTCCCAACGGCCCGGGCCACGCTCGGTTTCCAGGTGACGGCGCAGTTTTGATGAAGAAACAACTGAACTGCTCGGTGCGTCGTGGCCCCGACGAGGCTGGCGAGGATCGGGAACTGACCGCGTTTCCGACCGCGCAGATCGCCTTGGTCTTGTCCGCGGCACGCCGTTTTGGCGTACCGGCGGCGGATACAGGCAGGGAATTGGCTGAATTATCCTAATCCGGCGCGCTAAGATCGCCGTGGCATGCGTCGTATCCCGACGGTATGACGCGTGCCGACCGTTCTTCCAGGGAGCCCCCTCATGACATCACGCTTCCAGCGCCGGCGCGGCGCGCCCGTCGTCGCCGCCTCATTCCCGCCGTCTCGTGCATGCGCGTTCGTTTGCGCCGCCATGCTGCTGACGGCCGCCGCGACCACCGCGCACGCGCAGCGAAACGCCGCGGTCGCGCACCCGCTGCCCACGACGACGGGCGAATTGCGCGTCGGCGTCCAGGTCGACGTCGGCAGCTTCACCATGGACGACGCCACGCGCATTCGCGAAACCGGTTTCGAGTTCGTGCGGTTGGGCGTGTGGGCCGACAGCCTCGGATCGCGCAAGTATCAACAACAGCTCGAGACCGCGTTCGCCCAGGCGAAAGCCGCGAGCCTCGGGGTATTGATGACGGTCCGGTCGTTGAACCCGTTCGGCACGCTGCCGGTCGATCCGTCCCTGCGCGCCGCCGTGCTCGAAAGCGCCGGCGCGACCTTCGGGCGCGCGGTCGCGGGGCTGGTCCAGGCGCATGCGGGCCAACTGCTCGCGGTCGAGATCTGGAACGAGCCGGACCTCGCGAAGTACTGGCCGCCCGGCGACGTGGAGGCGACCTTGCCGCCTTACATGCAGGCCGCCTGCGCGCAGTGGACGACGCTCGGCCGGCAGGTGCCGGTGCTCGGGCTGGGCTTCGCGCGGCCGCCGTCGAAAGGCTCGCTGCCCGACGCGCTGCTCGCGCAGGTCGTGCAGCGCGCACCCGGCTGCCTGGGCGGCGTGTCGTATCACGCCTATGGGATGACGGGCCCGCAGATATCCGCGGTCAGCGCGGACCTCCACGAGCGCTACCGGTTGCCCGCCGTCATCACCGAGTGGGGGGTGCCGTCGATTCCGGCCACGGGCGGCGACGCGGGTCAGGCCGCGCAGGTCGCGGCGTTCCTGTCGGCCGTGCGCGGCACCGGCGCGCCGCTCGTATCGATCTACGAATGGAAGGATTCGCCGAACGGCATCGACCTCGCCCAGCGCAACTATGGGCTCGTGACGGTCGGCGGGATGGCGAAGGCGGCGCTCGGCGCGGCCGGCGCGGAACTGCCGCGCGTCGAGGATCCGGTCGACCCGCCGCCGCAGTCATCGGGCGGCCCCGCGCCATCCCACCCCTGACCCGGATGCCGCGCTCGACGGCCGCGCGCGGGGCACCAGCAAGGTCATCGACAGCAGCGCGACGCTGGACAGATGCCGCATGTAGCTGCCGAGATCCGGCTCGAACAGCATCGACACCGCGACGTGCCCGATCACGAGACTGGCAAGCACGATGTCCGACGGTCGCCCCACCGTGTCGCGCGTCCGGCGCAGCGCCCGCAGCGCGGGCGCGACGGCGAGCGCGACGAACGCCTGCATCGCGACTTCCTTTGGCCCCGGCGAAAACAGCGGCGCGAGATTGAGCTTGCCGATCGCATACAGATAGTCGACGACGAATCCGTGGAACGACGACGGATCGACCGGATTGTAGAAGCTCGTGCGCGCGCCGAACGGCGACGCGTACACCAGGTAGTCGACCGCCATGTCGCGCGGATGCAGCAGCGCGTAGTAGACCCAGCCTGGCAGCAACGCGAAGCCCGACGCGGCGGCCGCGCCCAGCACCAGCCGGCCGCGCGTCGACAGGGCGTAGAACGCCACGCATCCGAGCGCGATGACGGCGATCAGGGCGAAGTAGCTGCGGATGAACCCCGCGTACAGGCCGTAGAGCCCGAGCGCGGCGACGAGCGTGCCGCGTACCCCGTGACGGCGCGCGGCTGCCGCGACGAGCAACGAGATCAGCACGACGAGCGTGTCCTTGCTGGCCACGAACAGATTGAAGAACACACAGGGCGCGGACAGCACGAACGCCGCTGCCATCAGCCCGAAGCGATTCGCCGGACCCAGCATCGCCCAGATGAACCACGCGCCGATGCCCGCGATCAACAGGTCGACGCCGCCGCCGAACCATCCATAGAGCTTGCCGACGGCGTCGAACGAGGTGTCGGCGAAGGTGTCCGCGCCACCCATCTGCGCCTGGATCTTCTCGGCGTCGCGAAAGATGAACTCAGGCAGCAGCGCGCCTGCGTTGCGATACAGCACCAGATAGCCGAACACATAAGCGGCCGCGACGGCGCGTACCACACCGCGGCTGAGTCGCCGTCCCCTCGGTGGGTGGTCATAGCGCATGGCGCTTCACTTCCCGCGACGGCGTGAAGCGTCCGGTTCGGCCGCCCGCGTCCGCCCGGACGAGCAGCCCGCCGAAGCCCGCGGCGAGCAGCACGCTGACGAGCAGGTGGCCGCAGGCCGCGCCGAGTACGCCGTGCGCGCGGATCGCATAGCCGATGACGGGCAGGCTGCCTGCCGTGAACAGCGCCGTGGCAAGCGCGAACGCGCGGCCTGCCCGCAGTGCGATCGCGGCGGCCCACAGCAGGTCGATCGCGCCGCGCAGCACGAACGACAGCAGCAGGATCGCGAGCAACAGCGTGCCGGCCGCGTCGAGCGGTTCGCGCGCCATCCGGAACAGCGGCTCGCGCACCGCGAGAATCGCGGCCGACAGCAGCAGCGTCGCGCCGAGCGACGCGAGCAGCGCACGCCGCAACGTGGGCGCGAACGCGTGCGGCTCGGTCGCGGCGGCACGGGTGAGCGCGGGGCCGGCCGTCGACACGATCGCCGCGAAGGCGATCGTCTGAATCGCGTTCGCGATCGACCACGCGAACACGTAGCGCCCGAGCGCATCCGCGTCGACGAGCCGCGAGGCGATCAGCCGCTCCGCGTATTGCAGGCCGGCGAGCAGCGCCGCGCCGACATAGAACGACAGGCCGTCTCGCCAGAGCGCAAGCGTGCCGGCGGCGCTGTCCACGCGGGTGGCCGCCGAGCAGGCGTCGGCCGCCGACGTGGCGAGCACGCGCCACGCCCAGCCGATCACGGTCACGTTGACCGCGACCCAAAGCCATAAAACAGTATCAAGCCGAACGATCGCGCCCGACGCGAGGCCGGCGATCGCGAGCGCCGGCCACGCGCCGGTGCGCGCGAACAGCATCAGCGACGCCGTCCGGGCGCGATGCAGCGAGAACACATATGTGTTGCACTCGAATGCATAGTGCTCGGCGATCGCGACCGCGACGATCGTGAGCCCGATGGCGGCGCGCGGCCCGTGTGCGGCCGAAAGCAGGTTCGTGTGCATCAGCAGCAGCGCGCCGGCGCCGAGCAGCAGATACGCCAGCGCATAGACGAAGCCGACCGAGCGCGCGTCACGGATCGCCTGGCGCGGCGCGGGCAGCGCGAGCCGACGGTTCAGTTCCGCGCTGAAGCCGAGGCCGAGCACTTTCGAGGTGATCACCGAGACCGCGATCGCGATCCCGTAGTCGGCGACCGCCGCGAAGCCGAGTACGCGCGCGATCACGATCGTCAGCGCGAATTTCGCGCCGAGCGCGGCGATCCGCAACGCGATGCGCATCAACATGGCGCGGTCTCCAACGGCATCGCCGCGTCGCGCAGGGCCGCGACGAGACGCGCGCGTTCGACCCGCAGCGCATCGGCTCGGCTCGTCGCCGCCTCCCAGAAGCGTAAGGCGGCGCGCGGCGCGTACAGATGGTCGGCGACGGCATCGGCGTCGAAATCGGCCGCGTTGACGACCCAATCGTCGAGACCCAGATCCGCGTAAGCGCCGAATCCTTTGCGTTCGTAGCTGAGATGGAAGGCCGGCACGCCGGCGAGGATCGATTCGAGCGCGCCGTGAAGTCGCACGGAGACGACGAAATCGGGCGGGTCGTCGGCGAGCACCTGGCGCAGGGACGGCAACGGGCGGGCGACGCCGAGCCGGCGGTAGAACGCCGCGTCGTCGTTGCCGCGCCCCGTGCTTTGCACCGCGAGCGTGATCCGGCTGCGGGACTCGAGCCGCGCGATCAGGCGATCGAGCGCGCGCCGGTAGCGGGTGCGCTGCGCTCGGCTCCAGCGCGGCGCGTCGCGCAGGACCAATGCGATGTGACGCACCGGCGCGACGGCGCCCGGCGCATCGGCGCCCGGCGCATCGGCGCCCGGCACATCGGCGCCCGGCGCGACGGCCGGGCCCGGCAGCCGCATGCCGAACGCGAGCACCGCGAGGTCGGGGGCGCGGCGCGTGTTCCGATTGCCGCCCAACATCGCGAGCGAGCGGTCGTCGCGCACGAACACGACAGCGCACGCGTCGAGCAGCGAGGTGACGTGCTTCCGCCACGCGCGCGACATGAACGGCAGGCCGGCGCGCGCGGGACCGATGCTTTGCGGCAGATAGACCGCGGGCTTGCCCGACGCCCGCGCGGCGCGCAGCTGCAACAGATGGCCGGCTTCGAGCCGCAGCGCTTCGGTGAGCGTGCGAGCGCGCAGGTAGCCGCCGCCGACGCCGACGATCAGATCGGCATCGGCGAGCACCGGCGCGAGCGCGGCGGGCCCGCGCGACGACAGCCAGGCGCGCGCCACGGCCGCGAGGCGGCGCGCGACGCCGTGCTGCGCGAGCACGGGCGCGCCGAGCGGGTCGCCGGCGTCGGCGAACGAGTCGGGATCGGCGGCGACGATGGTGGTGCGCACGCCGTCGCCGAATGCCTCGCGCAGCAGTTCGACGGACAGATCGACGAGCAGTCCGTCGCCTGAGTTGCGACGGCTGTACGCGTGCAGCAGGACGACATGGAAAGGGCGTGTCATGAGCGGGTTCCGAAGACAGTTTCGTGATAGACGTTCAGCGTGCGGCGCACCATGCGCGCCGCGCTGAACCGTTCGATCGCGCGGTCGCAGTTGGCGCTGAGGCGAGCGAGCGCGCGCCGGTCGTCGTACAGCGTCCCGATCGCGGCGGCGAGCGGCTCGGCCGTCTCCTCGTTCGCGACGACGACGCCGATCCGCTCGGCCGCGACCAGTTCCTCGGCGCCCGCGACGCGGGTGGTGACGATCGGCAGGCGCGCGGCCATCGCTTCCAGATACACATACGGGAAGCCCTCGTAGCGGCTCGGCAGCACGAACAGGTCGAACGCGTTGAAGTAGCGGCGCGCGTCGGCGATCTCGCCGAGCGGCCGCACGTTGGGCGGATACGCACCGCGCGGACGGGCGGCGCTTTCCTCCAGGTCGCCGCTGCCGATCACGGCGATCTCGATCGCCTTGCCGTAGCGCTCGGCGAGCCGGTCGGCCGCGCTCATCAGGCGATCGAGACCCTTCTGGAACGAGAAGCGCCCGACGAAGCCGACCGTGAAGCCTTCCGGCGCGAGGCCAAGCGCTTCGCGCGCGGCGGCGCGCGGCAGGCGCGGGAAATCGGGCACGCCGTTGTGGATCACGGTCGTGAGGCCGAGCGGCAATTTGAGCGCGTGACGCGCGTGATGCGCCTCGTCGATCGATACGGCGATCAGTCGATCCGTCAGCCACTTGCCGAGCAGGCGCTCGATCGCGCCGTAGAACAGGCGCTGCGCGCGTGTCAGATGCGGGTTCAGCGTATAGAGTGCATGCGGCGTATAGACATGCCGCCACGATCCGCGGCATGCGCGGGCGAGCGCGCCCGCCTTCGAGCTGTGACTGTGCACGACGTCCGGCGCGATGCGCGCCAGATGCCGGAACAAGTGCGCGAACGCGCGAGTGTCCCGCCACGACACCGCGCGCCCCATCGGCACGCGTGCGAACGACGCGCAGCGGCTGACCGTGCGTTGCGTGAGGATCTGCGCATCGAAGCGATTGCCGGCTGGCGCGATCAAGTGGATCTCGACGCCGGCGTCGGCGAGCCCGTCGATCAGGTCGGCGACATGGACGCCGACACCGCCGCCCGCCGCCTCGACGACAAGCGCGACGCTCAGCGGGCGTCGCGCGTTCGCCGCGTCGCGCGGGCCGGGTCGTGGAACGGGCGTCGCAACGGCGACGTGCTGCGAGGTTTCTTTCTGCGACGTGGTCATGGTCTTCTCCATCGAGCGGCGGCTTGCAATACGCGCCGTACCCACCCGGGATGGGGCAGCGCGCCGTAGTCGTATTGGGTGTAGCGGTAGCCCTCGTATTTGCCGCCGTAGCCGCCCAGGCGCGGTGCGAATCCGTTGAGCACCGCGCCGGCGGACGTGACGCCGCCGCGGCGCAACCGCTTCAGCGATTCGCGCAGATCGCCGATGCGGGTCTGTCCCGCGCGGACGATCATCAGCACGATGGGCGCGTGGCGGCCGATCACGGTCGCGTCCGCCGCGGCGAGCACGGGCGGCGCGTCGATCAGCACGTAGTCGTAGCGGGCGCGCAGCGTATCGAGCAGCGGGCCGAGATGCGGGCCGAACAACAGCGCATCGGGATTCGCGGGCAGCGCGCCGGTCGTCAGCAGGTCGACGTGCGGGGCCACCTCGGGGCGCAGCGCGGCGTCGACCGGCATCGCGCCGTCGAGCACCTCCGCGAGGCCGGGCTGGCGCGCCAGACCAAAATACTGATTCAGATGGCCGCGCCGCAGGTCGGCGTCGACCACGGCGACGCGATGGCCGCTGCCGCCGAGCACGGCGGCGAGATTGGCGATCACGAACGACTTGCCCGCGCCCGGCTCGGCGCTCGTGATGAGCAGCGTACTGTTGCTCGCGCCCGACTGGCCGAAGCGCAGCGCGGTGCGCAGGCTGCGCAGGCTCTCGACCGCCGGATCGCCGGGCGCGTTGACGGCGAGCAGATGCTGGCCGCCCGCGAGCGCGGTGATGTGGCGATGGAGCGCGCGCTGCGCGGCGGCGGCGGGCACCACGGCGTAGACGTCGAGCGGCAGCGCGCGCTCGATCTCGTCCGGGCTCGCGACGCCGCCGAACAGCAGGTCGCGGGCGAATGCGAACGCGATGCCGAGCACGCAGCCGGCGAGCGTCCCGCCCAGTATCAGAACGAGTTTGTTCGGCTTGACGGGATCGTCGGGCACCACCGGAAAATCGACGATCCGCACGTTGCCGACTTGCCCTGCCTTGACGAGTTGCAGCTGCTGCACATTGTTGAGCAACGCCGTGTAGAGGTCGGTGTGAACGCGCACGTCGAGCGTGAGACGCGCGACGTCCTGCTGAAGATCCGGCATGCGCTTGATCTGGCGCTCGATGTCCGCCTGCGCCGCGCGCAGCGCGCCGATCTGGCGATCGAGCGCGACCAGGCTCGGGTGGCGCTGATTGAAACGCGTCGTCAGTTCGTCGCGCTTCTGTTGCAGCAGCAGAAGCTGCGTGCGCGTCTGCGCGTCCTGCTGCAGGCTGAGACGGGCTTCCTCGGGCAGGTCGATGGTGCCGTTCTGGTTGCGCATCGCTGTGAAGCGCGCCTCGGCGTCCTGCAACTGCCGTTTCATCGTCGGCAGCTGCCGTTCGAGGAAGGCCAGCGATTGCGCGGCGTCGGCGGACTTGCGCGCGACGTTCTGCGCCGCGTACTGGCGGCCGATTTCACTGAGCAGGCGTTCGACGCGGCCGGGATCGTCGCCCGTCAGCGTCGCGATCACGACGCCCGACTGCTTGACGCGTTCCTGGACGGTCAAGGCGTCCTGCACATCGCCGATGATCTGGCTGCGCGACTGGCGCACCAGCGCGAAGCGCGTGCCGGGCGGCGCCTGGAACCCGGCGACGTCGAGCGTGAGCGGGCCGTACGCCGACGCGATGGTCGCCGGCGCGCCGACGCGGCCTTGCACCGGCGCGTCGACGCCGGGGCCGCTCAGCAGCCAGACGCCCGGGAGCGGCGTCGTCAGCGTGAAGCGCTCGCCTTCCAGCGCGGCGGGCACGTCGAAGCGCGCGATGTCCGCGCTTTCGGCGCCCCACGCATAGCCCCCGAAGCCGGCGAGCCAGGCGGGCGGCACGCCGCCGATCAGCCGCGACAGCGGCGCGCCGATCAACGGCAAGCGCTTGGGCCGTGCGTCGACGAAGTAGCGGACGCGATCGACCGAACGGGTCACGACAAGCCGCGATGCGACGATCTGCGCTTCCGCGGCGGCGGACGATTTCACGTCGAAGAGCGCCGAGACGTCCGCGACCAGATTGTTGGCGGCCGCGCCTTCGGGGGCACTCTCGACCTGGATCATCATGTCGGCCTGATAGCGGGGCGGCAGCAAAACCGCGCCGAGCGCGCCGAACAGCAGGCCGGCGAGGGTGGCCGCGACGATCCAGCGGTGCTGGGCGATCAGGATGTCCAGCACGCCGACGAGATCGAGTTCGTCGCGGAGATCGTCGGGAAAATCTGCAGCAGTGGACATGGCGATAATCAGTGGGTGGGTCGTCGCGGGCGGCGGAACGGAAGACGGGGTTTCAAGGCCCGGACAGGGCGGCGGCCGCGTCGATCCGATCGCGCCAGTGCGTGACGCAGCGCTCGAGGTGATCCAGGCACGCGGCGAATGTCTCGGGCGGGCCGCCGTATGGATCGGCGACATCGGGTGGGCCGACGCCGGGCCCGGCGAGATTGAACACGCGGCCGCGCGTGAACGGGTAACGCGCCTCGAGGCGGCGGCGCTGCGCGGTTTCCATCACGAGGATCAGGTCGGCCCGTGCGCAGGCGAGGGCGGTCAGCGCTTGCGCGCGGTGCACGGACAGATCGAGCCCGCGAAGGCGGGCCGCATCGCACGCGCCTTGCGCCGCGGGGGCGCCGCCCCGCGCGGCGATGCCGGCCGAGCGGATCGTCACGTGCGGCAGCGCGCGCCGCAGCAGCGCCTCCGCGAGCGGGC
The DNA here is from genome assembly GCF_058803765.1 of Burkholderia sp. GW821-FHT14F03. Taxonomy (NCBI): domain Bacteria; kingdom Pseudomonadati; phylum Pseudomonadota; class Betaproteobacteria; order Burkholderiales; family Burkholderiaceae; genus Burkholderia; species Burkholderia sp. GW821-FHT14F03. The sequence goes on along the minus strand of NZ_JBXAPG010000017.1, from coordinate 22,590 downwards.
TGCGGCAGAGGTTCGCGTGGCAGACGACCAGGATCGAACCGATCACCACCAGCCTCCCTTCGCGGCATTCTGCACGTTGTAGGCCGCCGTCGTGCCACCGAGAAGCTGCGCGATCACGCGGTTCCAGCGCACGATGCCGGGCGCGTCGACGTAGACGACATCGTCGGGTCGCAGTTCGATCTGCTGGGCGAGCGCGAAGCCCTGCGGCGATTTCGCGTTCAGGTGGTACACCTGGGCATCGATCGGGCGGCTGAGCGCGAGCGGATCGCGGCGCACGTCGCGCAGTTCCCGGACATTCTCGGGCGGGCGCACCAGATAGATCTGTGACGGATCGCTCGTCTCCTGGCTCGGTTGCGCCATGCCAAGCGCTTGCGACAGCGTGAGGCGGCCATCGGAGCGGAACTTGACCGCGCCGGGACGCTGCACCTCGCCGAGCACGAACACGTTGAAGTCGCTCTGCGGCGGCACGCGCAGCACGTCGCCGTCGACGAGCGGGACGCGGCTCGCGTCCAGTCCGCGCGACGTGTACTCCGGCAGGCAGACGCCGTAGCGTCGGCCGGCGCGCAGCAGCGTCATGCGGCTCGCGTCGCCCGTGCTGAGCACGCCGTCCGCCTCGTGCAGCGCCTGCGCGAGCGTCATCGGCACGTCGGTGATCGGTTTCACGCCGGGCGAATGCACTTCGCCGTTCACGTACACCTTCTTGCTGCGGTAGCCGATCACGCGCAGCGAGATCTGCGGATCGTGGATGTACGGCTCGAGCGCGGCCTCGAGCCGCTGCTGCGCCTCGATCTCGGTCATGCCGCCGACCCGGAAGCGCTTCACGTACGGAAACTGCAGCAGGCCGTCCTCGCTGACGACGTAGCCCGGCAGCCGCTGGCTCGCGAGGCCGACGCTCTGCGGCTGCGCGCCGCCCGTCGAGCCGATGTCGTAGGTGAGATTCGGCATCACCAGTTCGGGGTGGTCCCAGACGATGACGGAAATCACGTCGGCCGGGCCGATCCGGTAAGGCTCGCCCATGCCCGCGAGCGCATCGGTCTCGCAACGTTTCGCGAGTGCCTGTTCGTTGAGCGCGTCGAGTTGCGCGATATTCGACGGAGCGAGTTCGGTGACCGCGATCGGCGGCCCGGCCAGCGCGCGCGCGTCGAACTTCATGCCGGGTGCGAGCACACAGCCGGACAGTCCGCACAGCAACGACAGAAGGGCGCACCCGCGTGCAAGCCCAGGAAGTGGAAACAGCATCGTCGATTCGAATGAGAGTGGGAAAGACTGCCGCGCCGCCCCGCCCGGGGATCCGCGGCGCGGACCCGCCGAGGCGGCCGCGGACGACGCGCGGCCGGATCAGTGTGCGTTGGCGCCTCTGAACCCTTTCAGGACGGTGAGCAGCACGATCTTCAGGTCGAACCAGAAGGTTCGGTTGCGAATGTAGTAAAGGTCGAACGCGACGCGGTCCGCCATGTTCTCGACGCGTCCGGTTTCGCCGCGCAGGCCGTTGACCTGGGCCCAGCCGGTGATGCCCGGCTTGATCCGGTAGCGATACATGTAGTGCTTGACGAGGTTCTTGTAGAACTCGTCATGCTGGGTCGCGTGCGGACGCGGTCCCACGACCGACATCTCGCCGCGCAGCACGTTGAGGAACTGCGGCAGTTCGTCCAGGCTCGTGCGGCGCAGGAACGCGCCAATCCGGGTGATGCGTGGATCGTGCCGCGTCGCCTGCGTGACCTGGTTGGCGTGCTCGTGATGCACGACCATCGAGCGGAATTTGTAGATCGTGAAGACCGCGCCGTCGGCGCCCATGCGGCGCTGGCGAAACAGCACGGGACCGGGGGACGACAGCTTCACGGCGATCGCGATCGTGGCGAGCGCCGGCGCGAGCCCGATCAGCGCGAGCGCGGCGAACATGCGGTCGAAGATCGCCTTCGGCACGATCTGCAGGCGGTTGACGGGCGAGGTCACGATATTGATCGCCGGGACGCCGAGCAGCTCGACGGCGCCGGCGTCGCCGAACGCGAGGCTGCCGAGGTCGGGGAAGAAACGGATGTTGACGAAATCGTGCTGGAAGGTCTCGACGAACCATTCGACGGGCTGCGCCTCGCCCGGCCGGCCGACGATCCAGACTTCCGACACCTGCTCGCGACGCACCGCGACGACGAACTCCTCCAGCCGGCGGGTAACGGGCACGCCGAGCACGTTCGTGTTGTCGTGTTCGCGCATATCGAACACGATCGCGGGCCTGAAACCGGCGTGGCGGGCGAGCAGGACCCGCTTCACCATGCGGCGGATCTCGGTGTCGCCCGCCACGATCGCGACCGCGCGGCCGTTGCGGCCGGTGCTGCGCAGATAATTGAGCGTCGCGCGGATCGACACTTTCGTGCACAGCAGCCCGACGATCGACAGCAGGCTCCACAGCGCGAACCAGCCGCGCGACACCAGCGTGGATTCGCGCGTCGTGAACACCAGCACCACGTTCATCGCTTGCACGGTCGTCCAGGCGAGCAGCGTGTTGAGCAGCAGCGCGAACACCGGCTTGCCGCGCCAGGAGCGGTAGACGTCGAACAGCGGAAAGATCACGAGCGACAGCGCGACCGAGGAGCCGACGAGCAGGGCCTGGAGATCGGAGAAGCCGCTCGCGGTGTCGAACCGCAACAGATGCGCGCCCAAGGCGGCGAGCAGGATCAGGAAGACGTCCGCGAGTTGCGACAGAGTGGGAATCATGCGGCCCTCCCCGCGGCGGCGCGGTAGCGCGCCGTCACGCGATACTCGGTGGGCGACATCGCCAGGCGCTGGCGGAACAGCTTCGCGAGGCGGTCTCCGCAGCCGAGTCCGGCGCGGCGCGCGATCTTGTCGACCGGCAGGTCCAGGTCGGCGAGCAGCGCGCAGGCGAGATCGAGACGCGCGCGCAACAGGTACTCGGACGGCGTCACCCCCATCTCCAGCTTGAAGCGGCGCAGGAAATTGCGCTCGCTCATCGACGCCATCTGCGCGGCGTCGGGGATCGACAGGCACTGTTCGCAATCCTCGCGCATCCGGTGCGCGACGGCTTTGATCGGTTCGCTGATGCGCGCCGGCAGCGTGTCGGGCCATGCGTTCGGCGGAGCCGCGAGGCGGGCGGTCGTCAGTTGCTGCGCGACGCGCGTGGCGAGCCCGGCGTTCGACGTGCGACGCACCAGCGACAGCGCGTGGCCGGCGGCGTCTGCGTACTGCGGCTCGTTGACGCCCTGCATCGCGGGCATCGCGACGAGCGCGAGACCCTCGCGGTAGGCGGTCTCGCGGACGTTCGGGTGGGCGAGCAGCCGCCGCCAGTCGAGCGCCTCATCAGCGGAACGGGGGGCATCGCCTACGACGAACAGCATGTCGAAACAGCCCGCGTGCCGCACGTCGGCGCGCTCCGTCCACGTACACATGCCGGAGCGCGATCGCACCATTCCGCCCCGCGCGGAGAGCCAGTTCACCGCGTAGGGCCGCGAGCCCGGCGCATGCAGGCGGTTGGCTAGATCAAAGATTTCGGCCACGTTGCTCGCGTCGGGCAGCGGAAAGAGATCCTGCAACAGGATGCCGATCTGCCAGGTGACGCGGGCCGGCGCGGAAGCGGCGGCAGGAGGAACGCAATCGACGAGTACGGAAAAATCGGCAGCATTGTCCATTGATATCCCACTGTATATTTACGGATTCCTTTCTGAAATTGAATATTAAGGCTTGTAAAGCCATGAGCCGATAGCGGCGTCGGATCGAGCCTGCATATTGTCGGATTTTGTCGGGGATTTGCCGCAAAGCGAAAATCCCGAGCATTGATACTAAATAAATGATCGAATTGTTATTGGTTTTATATTTTATTTAGAAGCCTTCAGTGAGGCTGGGGCATGCGACGGCGGCAGTCGGGGCAAGTAAAACGATATGATAAGTTCGAAGCGAATACGCGGTTTTACGTAGCCGGAGAACCAGGTATTCGTGTGTTCGGCCAGCCAACGATACCGTCCGAGCAGCTCGCCGCTTTGCTTGTGGCGATGGGCCTGCGAGCCGTGGCGCTTACCGACTTCACATGATACTGGCAACGAGTAAAGTCGGAATCCTTGTCCGAAGTCAATTTAATGGGGCGTCTTTAGTACGCTTGGGTTTGATGGAGACAGTGAGTTGGCGGCCACTTTTTGTCACCGCGATTCAAGGAAGTTGCTGGGCGGCGCCAATTATCCTGGCTGGTTTGAATTGAGTCGCGAACGTTTGGCTCGGGTCTGGCGAGATTTTTTTGGCTTTGCCTTTCTTCCACTGAGTACGCTAATTCGGCTGATAAATCGGATGCAGGAATATTCCGAGTTGACATGACTTTTCTCCGCGGCAAAGTGAGTGGCGAGGCCGCGGGAGGCGGTTGCAGAACGCCGCCTTCGTCCGTACCGGCAGACCTCGATGAGTGAGCGACGGCGAACCCGAGATTCATCGATTGTCGCGCTGCGCCTGATTCGCGTCGGCGACTCGAAGCACGCGCCCCAGGCGCTTGTGTTCGATGCAGCGCCTTGATCGATTTCGTCCAGGCGGTCCTCCTTATTACCTGCAGCGCAACACACGGCCATCGGTCAGGCTTTCGATCCCATGCGGTCGATCAGCTTCCGTTCTCGTGCGTATCCTCCAGCAAGTACATCAGCCGGGCGCACTGTACCGTAAGCGATTTCGTCACTTTTCCCAGCTCGGGCCGCCGTCGGCGCCAAGTCCAAATTCTCGTCGGGTGCGTATTGAAGCCGCTCTTCGGCGGCTTTGCGAAGCGCGCGTTGTAAGCGGCCATGGAAGAGGGCATATACCGCTGCCCTCTCGATCCTGATTCTCCGTGCGCGGCGGATCGCCGGCCGCGTGCGCGGCCGGCCTCGAACGCATCATGGACAGGCCGTGCGTCGCATGTACCAGTCCGCCCGCGGCTCCGTCTCGACCCGCGTGCCTTTCGGCACCGACGTGTTCAGCAAAACGAACTGCCAGCACTGGTGACGTGCATCGTCGGTCAGCGTGACCGGCCGGTTGACGTCGACGCGCCGTGGCTCATCGTGCTCGAGCAGATAGACGAAATCGCCGTTGATCTTGCTGACGACGTGGCCGGGCAGCAACTGGCTGCGCTGGCCGCCGTTTGCCGTCAGCCGCAGCCATGGGGTGTCGTCCCCCGCGGTGCGAAAGGTCATGATCCGCATCGGCCCCGCCGGATGCATGACGACCCATGCCGCGACATACTGGGCGCCCAGGTGCCTGGGAAGCTGCGCCGGCCAGGGCGAGATGCTGACCTGCTGTTCGTCGAGCCGGAATTGCAGCCCGGCCTTCGCATGCAACTCGAAGTGCGGCACGAGCACCTCCGCCGCCGCGCCTGCCACGGGCGGCGGGGAGAGACCGTCGATTCGCAGGGGTTCCGCGGGAAGCGGCATCGACAATCCGAGAAGTACGGCGACAGCGGCGCCCCGCAAACCGAAAGTGGCCATCCATGATCTCCCGTTACTTGGCGCTGACTTGCTTCAGATGCGCGAGCAAGGCCGCGGGCAGGGCTTCTTCCGTCTCGATCCGGCTGACCTTGATCAGCGGCGGCTGAACGGCGCCGATCCCAAAGCTTTGCGCGATTCCGACGAGGTTGTAGTTCTTGCCGGTCACCAGCGCGAGATGATCCCAGTCATTGTAGTCGCGCAGGATCGCATAGACGGGTCGGCCGAAGTTGTCCGTCTGAGCCGTCAGCGACAATAGGTACGGAACTTCCTGCTTGACGCCGTCCAGGTTCCAGTCGCCAAAAGCGGTGGGCACGGCCCCCGCACCCCGGCCGACATAGTCATTTTCGCTGAGCGCATTCTCGTTCAGGTTGAGGCCGCTACCGTCGGAGTAGTCGATCTTGAAGCTGTCCGAGGTCGGGCCGTGCGGTAACGCGTTGGCGGGATACGTCCCCGCCGCATAGATTGCGTTCGGCATCCTCGTATTGGGCACCGGGACGCCGTCCCAGGCATTCCGACGATAGTAGTAGCGCTCGACTGCATCAGTGCCGGTGCCGTCGGTGGGTACGCCCGACAGCTGGTACAGATAGTTCATGATGCTGAGGTAGTTCGGCTTATTGTTGATGCCTACGTCGCCGCCGTGTTGCAGACCCAGGCTATGGCCGAATTCGTGCATCAGCGTGGCGGCCTGGTAGTTCACGCGTATCATTTTCCCTGCGTCACTCAGGTCGTTCGCGAGGGCCCCTCCTAAGGTCACGAGCGCCTTGTTGCCGGGTAGCTCGGAAGAACCGGACGATCCCGCGCCGCCGTTGCTCCGTTGCGAAGAGGCAAGCAGACCATAGCGGAAGAAGGCCCGGCGTCGCGGATCGACGTACTGGCTATAGTATGAATACATCGACGTGCAGCCGTCGTCGAGCTGTGTGCGGCTCGGATTCTCGCCGAGCGTGGTGACCTGCGAGCACCTGTTGAAGGGGCGTTCGTGGCTCTTGCCGTCAAGATTGTAGTGAGTGCCGTCGACATTGGCGGAGAAGCGTGTCCCCGCATCGAAGTGCACCACGATGTGGTGCGGGTTGAACGCATTGACCATCTTGGTCAGCGCGGCCTCCTGCAACTGGCGGGCCGTGTCCTGGCGAGCCGCGCCGGCGTCGTCGCCCATGTAGTCAAGCTGGATGAACATGTCCTTCTGTCCCTTCCGCGCGCCCATCGCGTACAGGTTCAGGCCTGCGTAGGTTCCGCTCGCAGCCTTGGCCGTGTCGGGGATACCGTCGTGATCGCTGTCCGTGACGCCCGCCGCCACGTCGTTGGGCCCGCCGGGCGTCGGGAAGTTGACCAACGTCCAGTCCTTGCTGGTTCCGGTGACGGTGAAATGGTTGCTGAGACGGACGAGGGACTGGTCATGCGTGTCCAGCGGATCCAGTGACTGGCTGCCGACGTAAGTCGCCGGAGGTGTGGCGAAAGCCGGCACGCTCGGGCCTGCCCACGCGGCCCTGGTGAGCGGAGCGGTGGTGTTCGCGCCGAAGCGGACGAAGTCCACCGTTTTTGCCGCCGCCGTCGCGGTTTTGGCCGCCTGCAGCTCGATGAATCCGCCGCTGTTGCTCCAGTACGGCAGGTAGGTCTCGCTGGCGTCGAGAATGTAGACGACCTTGCTGGTGTCGGTCACGGTCGAATTCGTCAGGTAGGACGACTTCTTCCCCGCGATCACGACGTAGCCGTGGGCCGGGATCGCCACGTCAGGCAGCGCGTAGTCGACCGATTCGCTGATCTGCGACGGATCGTTCTGTTCGATGCCGCCGGTGCGCAGCACGTAGTCCCTCAGGTTCACCGCGACATCCTGCTTGTTGTACAGCTCCACCCACGCGACGCTGTTGGTCACGACTCCCGTGTCATAGTTCTTGTCCTGGCGAAAGTTGCCCGCCACTTCACTGATGAACAACCCGGTCGGCGCGACCTCGGCGGCTCGCTGTTCCGCCATGGATTGAGCGGATTGGGCGGCGTTCGCCTGTGCTGATGTACCGGCGGCGGAGGACGGCGCGGGGCTGCCGTCACCGCCGCAGGCGGTGAGAAGCAGCGCGGCGCAGAACGGGAAGAGCTTCCAGAGCATGTGCAGCCCGGCATGGCGTATGCAGACGTGACGCATAGTGTTCCCTCTGTGTGGCGGCGGCGGGCCCGAACGGCGCTGAGAACCGACCAGCCTGCCATTTATGTTTGATAGTGAAGAAATTTCAGTGGGTGAGCGATCTTGCTTAAGCGCACGAAAAACAGGTAGTCCTCCTAAAAATATAAAGTGATAATTTCCATGCTGCTTTCCGATAATCGAACCCTGTCGGTTAATAAGATCCAATATGTGAACACGTCTCTTTACGAAATGCTTTCGCGTGCTTTAACGTTGACAGGATGGGTTGCAGCTGACTTTCCGCTGCGGGTTCCTATGAAATCCACTGACTCGCGTTCACATTCTCACAAGCGCTGAGAAGGCGAGATAGTTGCCCGCGAGCTTGTCGTATCGAGTGGCGACGCGACGAAATTTTTGATGCGATTGAAGAAGCGTTCAACGATGTGTCGAGTTCGGTGCAGCACTCGGCTGTGCCGACGTTTGGCCTTTCGATTCGACCGTGGCGGGATGACAACCTTGCCACGCGCGGCACGGATCGCATTCGCACAGGCATCCGAGTCGTAGCCTTTGTCGGGAATTCCCGCGCCCGTGCGCACATGCTCGACCCAGGCGTGCGCGCACGAATTATCGACAACCTGTCCCACGGAGAGGCTCATGCGCAGGGGGCGTCCGGCTTCATCGCCAGCCAGAGGCGGCTTGGTCGTCAGTCCACCGCGCGAACGCCTTCCTTGCCTGGCAAAACCGATTCGATTTGCGCCCACCTCCATCGGGCACAGCTTGCCATCCGCAAGCATCAACAGAGCGGCTGCCCGCGTGCGCGTGTCCTGGTACGGATGATTGATCGGCAGCGGCTGCAAGATCTTCCCCTCGATTTAAATCAGTACACCGATGCACTTAGTTCAGCGCTCCAACGAGCGGTTTCGCCGAAGTTGGAAAACTTCAATCCCGTTTGCCAGCAATACTTATCATCATCGCGTGGCGTTTATCGCGCATTGCTAAACATAATGAATGGTGGCTTGTAAAACTGCGAAATATTTAAGACGAGATGAAGCGACAATCAAATTAAAGAAGCAAGTCATTTTCACAAAAATCGACAAATTTTCCGGCGAAACGCCGAGATCCAGGTTAAAGCCACTGCGTTATACCGAGGTCGGTCGTCGATATTCAGCCGCTCGGTATCGGGACGTAATGGCCTTGCCGGATCAAGCGCCCGCGTGAGGCCGTCCACGCATTAACGCGCCGGCTCCATCCCCGCGGCGACGAAAGCCTCGACCGCCGCAAGGATCTGGCTTTCCGTCAGGCGCTGGGCCTGCACATGCCGGACCGTTTCCGTCCGGATCGGTCGAAACACCGTCGATGTATCGCATCCCCACACGAACAGCACGGGGCGACCGAGTTCCGCTGCAAGATGGCTGAGTCCCGTGGACCCGCCAATGCACGCGTGCGCACTGGCGATCAGGTCGACCAGTTCGCCGCCGGACAGGTCGGTCAACACGTCGACGCCGGGCGGCCAGGCGGCCAGGCCGCGCACGGCGGACAGGCCGACCACGGCGGTCGGCGCGCGCGACGACGCGAACGCGGCGATGGCCTGCCAGCAACCCAGCTGCTGACAGCCCGTCATCGCATGGGGAAACAGCAGCAGGCGGGCGCCGGGTGCGCCGGTCGTGCGCAGTGCCGGTCTCGGGCGGCCCTGATCGGGCAGATCCAGCATGCTTCTGAATATGTCGGCGAAGTGCGCATGGCCCCAGCGCCGCACGCTGGCCGGGTCGTCCCATTCGCGCGTCGCGCGCGGATGGATCGGTGTGTCGAACAGATGTCGGTAGGCGGGCCAGTCGAGCCAGGCATTCAGCTGCTGCAGATCGATCACGCCGCCGCGCGGCCGCAGCGAGCGGGCGAGCCGGAAGGACGCGGGTTCGGTCGCGACGCAACGGAATTCGATGTTGTCGATGCCGAAGCGCTCCAGCACACCGGCGACGGTCGGCGTCGCGACATAGATCAGGCGCGCATGCGCGCGGCTCGCCTCGTGGGCGATCTCCCAGGTCAGCAGGTTGTCGCCGATTTTCGTGATGTCGGGCGGAAAGTAATAGGCCGTCGAATTCATCGCGCTCCGCTTGGTAGGGTCGCGAGATCGTCGCGGCGACACGGGCGATCGTCGGGAATATCGGACATCTAATCATTTGCGGATTTTCCGGGGCAACTACCAATTCAGGTAGTTACGCGTCGGGGGAAAAGGGGTTGCAATCACCGCACGGCATCGACGACGCATGTGGACGGAGCGAGTCCGCATGCGCGTCCGGCGAACCCGGCACGTACGCAGGGCGCGGCGCCGTGCTTCAGGCGCCCGGCTCCCCACTCAGTCCCTGACGGGAAGAGAGAACATGCGTACCCAGACAGTCCGCTTTCACGATACCCGCTCCCCGGACGTACCCGAGGTGCATGCGAGCCTGCCGCGCGCAATCTATGTCGAGTTGACCGACCTGTGCAATCTGACTTGCCCGATGTGCCGGTGCAGTCCGGTCAAGGGCAACATCCTGCCGTTGCCGCTGTTCTCGGAGATGGCCGCGGCCCTGTTTCCATCCGCCGATTTCGTCGATCTGCGCGGTTGGGGGGAAAGCACGATCATCCCTGATTTCGAACGTTACCTCGACGTCGCACAGGCCTATCCGGTCAGGGTCAAGCTGATCACGAACGGGGTCGCGCGCCGGCCGGGGCTGTGGGCGAGGCTCGGCCGCGACGGGATCACGGTCGGCGTGTCGTTCGATGCCGCCGACGCCGACCTGTTCCACGCGCTGCGCGGCGGGGCGGACCTGGGTCAGGTGATCGCGAATCTCCGGATGCTGGTCGATGCGCAGCGTAACGCCGGCCACGATCCGGGCGAGCGGCTCTATTTCTGCATCACGGCGAGCGGCCGCAACGTCGGGCAGCTCGACCGGATCGTCGAAACCGGCATGGCGCTCGGCGTGCGGCGTTTCAAGATCGAGCCGCTGCACGCGGCCGACGACGATCCCGACCGCCTCGAGCGCCACGCGGACAAGATCCCGCCGGCGCTCGCCCGGCTGGCCGCGCTCAGCCGCGACCACGACCTGATGATCGAACTGTCGGCGTCGCTGCTGCCCGCCGGCACCCGCGGCGATGCGGTGCGCAAGACCTGCATCCATCCGTGGGAATACCTGTATATCAACAGCCGAGGCCGCCTCGGCTTCTGCGATCACCTCAACGGTCGCGACGAATACACGTTCGGGGACTGGCAGACGGACGGCTTTGCCGCGTTCTGGAACGGCGCCGCGATGCGCCGGCTGCGCGCCGAGCACCTGAGCCGGCTGTCCGGCGACACGATTACCCAGTGCGTCGACTGCAACTGGTGTTACGAGCGTCGCTATATGGATCTCGAGGACTGGATCGCGCCGGACTGGTCGGCTTATCGCGTAACGGTGTAAACGGACGGAGATCGGGATGCAGGCAAACGATGTGCCCTGGTTGTCGAATTTCTATGATCCCGCGCTGTTCGATGCGGGGGCGGGGGAGAGCGACTCCATCGCGACGATCTCCCACTACCGCGCCCAGCTCGCGGGCACGGAACAGGATGTGGCCGACATCGGCTGCGGGACGGGACGGATCGCCCTGCGGTTGATCGACGATGGTCATCGCGTCCATGGCGTCGACACGTCGGAGACGATGCTGGCGCCACTGGGCCGCAAGGCGGAGCGCCTGCCGCGCGACGCGCGCGACCGGCTCGACCGGTGGCATGTCGACGTGCTCGCGCCGGCGCCGCCGCGAACGTTCGACGCACTGATCACCATGGACGATTTCGTCAGCCACTTCGACACGCGTTCGATCGAGCGCTTCTTCCAGGTCGCGGCGACGTGGCTCAAGCCGGACGGCGTATTGCTGTGCGACCTGCGGGTGCGCGGCGCGCCTCGCGGCGGCGTCGGCGGGTTTCCCGAAACCTACGGCCTCACCGAGGGCATGCGGACGGAGGACGGCATGCGGCATGCCGCGATGATGGGCTGGGAAGAATACGATCCCGCCAACCGCCGGCTGGTCAGCCACCAGATCTACAGTTTCATCGACGTTGACGTTGACGTTGACGGCCGCGAGGCGCAGCGGGTCTGGACGACGATCGTTCAGTACAACCATTCGAATGCGCTGCTGATCGATGCGGCGGAACGGGCGGGATTCTCCCTGGAATCGGCGACCGGCCGCGCCGGCGAGACGGAGGCCGGCGGGCAGGGCGGCTATTTCCGGTGGCGCCGGCAGCGGGCCGCGTGACATGGCGTTCGATCTGATCTGGGTCGTGCCGTCGCTGGCCAATCTCGGCGGCACCGAGTACGCGGCCGTCACGTTCGCGAAGCTGATCGCGGCCGATGGTCACCGGTTGCGCTTCGTCACCGGGCGGGGCGCGCATCCATCCTGGCGGGCGCGGCTGCGCGACGACGAAAGCGGGCGGCTCGATCTGATCGAGGCGGAGCAGGATTCACCATTGGCGCTATGCGCGCTGGCGCGCCGCCTGCATCAGACGGCGCCGGCCGACCTGATCCAGTTCATGCCGATCGAGGCGCATTGCCTGGCATGGCTGAGCGATGCCCCCGCGCTGCCCGTCGCGGGCTGGGAGCCGACTGACCTGAGCGCGCGCTGCTGGTGGCTGTCCGATGCGCTCGATACGCTGATTCATCGGCTCGACGCGCTGCTGGTTTTCAATCCCGACGCGGCCAGCCATGCGGTGCGCCGCTATGGCTATCGCGGCGGGATACACGTGGTGCCGAACACGGTGGCGCCCGCCGGACCGTACGTGCCGTCCGTCCGCGCCGGGTCCGCCCCGGTAGTGGGCTGCATCGCCCGGCTCTCGGCGGAGAAGGGGATCGAATTCCTGCTGGCCGCGTTCGGCTTGTTGCGGCGGACGATGCCGGCGGCGCGGCTCGCGATCTGGGGAGACGGCGACGACCGGACGCGGCTAGGCGAGCTGGCCACGATGCTCGATATCGCGTCCCAGGTCGAGTTTCGGGGGGCGTTCGCGCCGTTCAGCGCGATCGACGACATCGCGCACGCGGCCGACGTGTTCGTCTCGAGTTCGCTGTTCGAAGGCGCGCCGGTGGCGTTGCTGGAGCTGGCGGCGCGCGGCCGGCCGGTCGTCGCGACCGGAACCGCCGGTGCGCGCTGGGTTTGCGGCAGCGACTACGACTGGATCGTGCCGATCGGCGATACCGGCGGCCTCGCGGCCGCGCTCGCGAGCCTGCTCGCGTCGGAGCCGTCGCGCCGCGCCGCGGGGGCGCGACTGACGAGCCGCTTCACGCAGTGTTTTTCGCCCGAGCAGTCGGTCGGCGCGCTGCGCACGGCCTACGCGACGATGCTCGGACATGCGGCCGCCGGATGAGCGCGGCGCCAGTGCTCTATTTGTCCCCGCATCGCGACGACATCGCCTATTCGCTGGCTGGCCGGCTCCTTTGCGCGGCCGCGTCGCGCTCGGCCGGCGTCGCCGTCACGGTGTTCACGCGCAGCAATTTCGCACCGTATGCGCGGCCGGGACTCGGCATCGCGGCGATCACGCGGCTGCGCGGCGCGGAGGATGCCGAAGCGTATCGCGCGCTGCGCTTGCGCAGCCTGTCGCTGCCGTTCGCCGAAGCGCCGCTGCGCGGCTACCGCACGGTCGATGCGCTGTTCGTCGACGATGCCGTCGCGATGCGCGATCCGGCCGTCGGCGCGCTGGTCCGGCACCTGACGACGCTGAACGCGATGCTCCGGCCGCGCGTGGTCTATGCGCCGCTCGGTATCGGCGGCCACGTCGATCATCTCGTGACCCGCGTCGCCGCCCAGGCGGCGTTCGCCTCGCGGTGCGAGGTGTGGCTGTACGAGGACCTGCCTTACGCGGGCGAGCTGGACGCGCGCGCTTACGGGACGGAGCTGGCACGCCGGACCGGCCGGGCCCGGCCGGCTCTCACGCCGAACGGCGCATGGCTGGCGGACAAGCTGCGCGTGCTGGCCGGCTATACGTCGCAAGTCGCGCGGAAGGACCTGCGCGCCGTCGTCGCACATACCTATCGAATTGGAGGCGAGCGTGTCTGGTGCTGTCGTTGATGTGTGTGTTCTGACTTTCGCGGTCGATCGTCCGGAGGCGCTGGCGCGTTGCATCGCGAGCGTCGCGGCGCAATCCGTCCGGCATCGCGTGCGGCATCGCGTGCTGTCGGAGCGGATCGACGCGCTGCGTGCCGCCGCCCCGCTGGCGGGCTGGCGCGACGCGGTCGAGTGGCGCGCGCTTGACGGCGCGCCATTCCAGGGCGCGTCGTCGCCGCGCATTGCGCGCCTGCGCGCAGCGGCGCTGGACGACGTCGAGACGCCGTTCGTCTGCTTTCTCGACGATGACAACGCGCTCGATCCGCATCATGTCGAATCGCTGCTGAACCTGATCGAACGCGACGGACTCGATGCCGCGCACGCGTGGCGCTTCGTCAGGAATCCGGATGGGTCGCCGTTCTCGTTCGATCGCTATCCGTGGCACGACGATCCCGACATCGCCGCGCGGCTTTATCGCGCGTGCATCGAGCACGGCGTCATCGTGCCGGGCGACCCGGTGATGCGCGACGGCGCGTCGGTTGCCGCGGAGGATGCGGACTGGGCGACGGTGGACATGAACGAATGGCTGTTCCGGACGGCCGTGCTGCGGCGGGTCGGTTTCGACACCGCTTTCAGCGCGGCCGATCTGCGGATGCGGGTGGGCGAGGACGACAAACTCTACCGGCGCTGCGTCGATGCGGCGATCCGTTTCGCGTGCAGCCGCCGGCCGAGCGTGCAGTACTACCTGGGGGGCGTGTCGAACCTGCGTGTGACGAGCGGCCCGACCCTCGATCGTTGACGGAGAGCATCGCATGAGTGAACTGGCTTGGGAAGGCGGGCGCGCGGTACGCGATCGGCCGTGGCCGCGCTGGCCGCGCACGACGGACGCGCTGGAGCGGGAAGTCGTCGAGGTGCTGCGCAGCGGCCGCTGGGCGGTCAGCGGGTTGTCGAACGGGCCGCAGGACGCCTACGACACACGCTTCGCGCGCGCGTTCGCCGCGTACAACGGCGTCGAACACTGCATCCCGACGGCGAACGGCACCAGTGCGCTGATGTGCGCGATGCGCGCGCTTGGGATCGGCGCCGGTGACGAGGTCCTCGTGCCGGCGCTGACCTGGGTGGCCTGCGCGAGCGCGGTGAGCGCGGTCGGCGCGACGCCGGTGCTCGTCGACATCGATCCGGCGTCGCTTTGCATCGATCCGCGCCGGGCGCGCGACGCGATCACGCCGCGCACGCGCGCGCTGATGGTGGTGCACCTGTACAACGCGATCGCGGATCTCGATGCGCTGACCGCGCTTGCGCAGCAGGCCGGCGTCGCATTGATCGAGGACTGCGCGCAGGCGCACGGCGCGCTCTGGCGAGGCCGGCGGGTCGGGTCGATCGGCACGGTCGGCACCTTCAGCATGCAGAACGGCAAAGTGCTGACGGCCGGCGAGGGCGGCGCCTGCATCTGCCGCGACGGCGAGCTGGCCGACCGGATCTATCGCGCGCGCTCGGACGGGCGCCGGCTGACGGCGCAGCGCGCGCCGGAAGGGCGGATGGATCTCGAGGACGCCGGCGGGATCTTCGCGCAGAATTTCTGCCTGAGCGAACTGCAGGCGGCGATGCTGCACGTGCGCCTGGCGGATCTCGACGACGAGAATCGCCGGCGGGGGCAGCGCGCGCAGCGGTTGCGCCGCGCGTTGACGGAAATCGGTGGCTTCGGCCTCCAGCACAGCGCGCCCGGCAGCGACGCGACGACGCTCTATCACTTTCCCGTGCGTCTCGAGCACCCGGTGTTCGACGGCGTCGAGGCAACCCGGTTCGGCGCCGCGCTGTCCGCCGAACTGCGCTGCTGGGTCCATCCGCCCTATGCGCCGCTCGACCGGCACGCGCTGCTCGCCCCCGGCACGGCGGAGGCGCGCGCGCCGCTGCCGCATGCGCTCGACGCGCATCGCCGGCACATCGTGCTGCCGCACTGGCTGTTTCTCGGCGACGAGGCCGACATCGACGATCTCGCCGCCGCCTTCGACAAGCTCAAGCGCCACGCGCACCGACTCCGGGCCTGAATCATGGAACAGACGCAAGGCTGCGACTTTCGCGGCGACGAGGCCGCGGCAACGCCCGGTGCCGTCGATACGATGGATTTCCGTTTCGGCGCGCGCGACATGCGGTTTCTGCTCGGCTATCGGTGCACGGACGCGCTGGCCGAACAGATCGCGGGGTTGACCGACCATGTCGTGTTGGTGGCCGACGCGCGAGTGCATGCGCTGTGGGGGGCGGAGCTGGTCCGCGCACTGCGGGCGCGGGTCAGGGTGTCCAGCATCCTGGTCGAGGCGACCGAAGCCGCCAAGTCGCTCGACCGCGTCCAGTCGATCCTTGACGAGGCAGTCGGCGCGGGCGCGACGCGACGCTCGGTGGTGGTCTCGTTCGGCGGCGGCCTCACCGGCAATCTCGCGGGACTCGCCGCCGGATTGCTGTTTCGCGGCGTCCGGCTGGTGCATGTGCCAACGACCCTGCTGGCAATGTCCGATTCCGTGCTGTCGCAGAAGCAGGCCGTCAACGGGCTGGGCGCGAAGAATCTGTACGGCCTCTACCATCCCGCCCAGCTGAGCGGCGTCGACGTACAGTACCTGCATACGTTGCCGCCGGCCGAGTTCTCGGCGGGCGTGGTCGAGCTGTGCAAGAACGGGCTGGCGTTCGACGCGGCGTCGCTGCCGTACTACGACGCAATCGCGGGGCGCGCCGATCCCGCCGCATGGTGCGCGCTCGTCAAGCTGGGCGTCGCCGCGA
Organism: Burkholderia sp. GW821-FHT14F03; assembly: GCF_058803765.1. Lineage (NCBI taxonomy): Bacteria > Pseudomonadati > Pseudomonadota > Betaproteobacteria > Burkholderiales > Burkholderiaceae > Burkholderia > Burkholderia sp. GW821-FHT14F03. The sequence continues at coordinate 6,213 of NZ_JBXAPG010000017.1, read as the reverse complement.
AGCAGCGGCTGCTGGACGACGATCCGTTCGAGCAGCAGCAGGGCGTCGTGCTCGAATACGGGCATACGGTCGGTCACGCACTGGAGCTGGAGACGGGCACGCTGACCCACGGCCACGCGGTCGGCCTCGGCATGCTGGTCGCGGCGGCGATATCGCGTGCGCGCGGCTGGTTGACGGAGGCGGAGGAAGCGCGCCACGCAGACCTGCTGTCACGCGCGCGTGCGCCCGTGACGCTGCCGGGCCCGGTCGATACGGCGGCAGTGGTCGAGCGCATCCGGCGCGACAACAAGCGCGGCCGGATCGCGCTGAAACCGCGCGAACATTCGTTCGTGCTGCTGGAACGCCTCGGCCGGCCGGCCGTGACCGCGGGGTTGCCGCTCGTGGCGGTCGACGAAGCGGAACTGGTCGACGGCTTCGCGAAACTCGCGTCCGGTTATTACGCCGTCGCCGGAAGTGTGCGATGAGGCGGACCGTGGGCATCTCGATCAAACGCACGCATGGGCTGGGCAATCTCGTCATGTTGCTGCCCGTCGTGGACAAGCTGGCCGCGCAGGGCGTCGACGTGCATCTCGTGACCCGGCCCGACTGGATCGAGGCCGTTCAGTCGGGCCGGCCCGACGTGACCTGCTCGGCGACGGCGCGCGCCGGGACGATCGATCTCGACGCGGCCACCTGCACACTGGCGCCGACGACGCACCGGACCCTGGAATTCGCCCGTCTGCTGCGCGTGACGGGGCCGTTCGACGCGCCGCGCCTGCATGTGCCGAAGACGTGGAGCGAGCCGTTCGTCCGACATGCGGGCGCGCTGGTGATTGCGCCGGAATCCGGTCATCCTGCGCGCAGCTGGCCGGTCGCGCATCTGAAGGCGCTCGCATCGCGACTCGCGCGCGAGCACGTGGTGCTGAGCGGCCTGAGCGAGACACCCGCGCTGCCGTGCCGCGCCGATCTGCGCGGCCGGCTGAGCCTGCCGCAATTGCTCGGGCTGCTCGACCAGGCGCGCGCGGTGCTGTGCTTCGATTCAGGCATGCTGCATCTGGCGATGGCGCGCGCGGTCCCGACGCTGGCGATATTCGGCGGCATCGAGCCGCGCTTTCGCGCGACCCGGCAACAACGGGTGCGGGTCCTGCAGGCCGAACTCGACTGTTGTCCGTGCAACAAGGCGGAAACCTGCGCGGGCCGCTATCCGTGCCTGGCGCAGATCGCGCCCGAACAGGTGGTTGAGGCGCTGGCGTCGATCGACCGGCTCGCGCAGCGTGAAATTCTCCGCATCAAGGTGCCGGCATGCCTGCACTGACCGATGCGCTTGCCTATGTCGACCCGGTACGGATCGATGCCGCCGTATCCGCCGCGAACGAGCGGGGGCGACCGCTCTATCTGCTCGTGCTGGCCACCAAGCCTTGCTACATCAAGCTGGCCAGTCTGGTGCACGCCTGCCTCGCGGCGGAGGTGCCGTTCCTGCTCGTCGACAGCGGCCAGCATTACGATCTCGAACTGACGGGCGCGAAGCGGGAGCTGGGCTACGACGAGCACGTCGCGGTGTTGTTCGGCATTCGCGGCACCTTGCTCGAACGCGCTGCGCACCTCGCCCGCGGAATCGACGCGCTGGGCGAGCAACTCGCGCGACGCGGCAGCCGGACCGCCATCGTGCCGGTCGTGTCGGGCGACACGTCGACGGCGGCGCTATTTCCGCAGTACTGGTATTTCGCGAACGGCGTGCGCAGCGTGCACGTCGAGGCGGGGTTGCGCAGCCTGGGGCCGTCATGGCCAGGCGGCTGGGAAGCGCTGGACGACGTCCGGGCGCAGCGCACCGGCGCATGGACGGCGTGTCATGACGAGCCGTTTCCGGAGGGCATCGATACCCGGCTCGCGTCCGTCGCATCGGATCTGCTGCTGGCGCCCGTCGAGCGCAACGTCGATCAGTTGGTGCGGGAAGGGTACCCGGCCGGGCGGATCGCCCGTGTGGGTTCGCTGAGCAGCGACGCGGTCCGGCTCGCGCACGCGGCGGCCGGATCGGCATCGCTGTTCCAGCGCTATCCGCGGCTGGCGTCGGGGCGCTGGCTCAGGGTCGACCTGCATCGTCGCGAGAACATGACGCCCGCGCGGCTGCGGGCGGTGCTGGAGGGCGTGGCCCGGCTGAGCCGCGCGGGCGTGCAGGTCGTGCTGGTGAAGACCAATGCGCTCCTCGGCGCGCTGCATCAGCATGCACTGGAAGGCCTGCTCGACGACGCGGCCCGGCATGGCGTGATGATCCATGAACTGTGGCCGGGCTACGTCGACGTGATCGCGTTTCTCGCGTCGCCGCATTGCCACGCGGTGTATACCGACAGCGGCGGCCTGCAGGAGGAAGCGGCCGTGCTCGGCGTGCCGTGCATCACGTGCCGTTTCAGCACCGACCGCCCGGAAACCGTGCTGGATGCGGAAACCAATCTGCTGGTGCCGCCGTTGTCGGCGGCATTCGTTTACGCGCAGCTGGACTTGCTGTTGCGGGAGGATCCCGAAGCTAGCTGGCCCGGCCTGTCGCGGGGCGGCGAGTTTTACGGGCAGTCGGTCGGCGCGGGCATCGCCCGGCTGCTGGCGGACTATCAGCCCGCCACGCCGCTGGCTGGCTCGCGCGCGCGCTTCGAACGACGCTGACCGGGGGGGCGAAGCGCGTGATTGTCATCGATTGATGACGATCGCCATGCATTCCGGAGTACGGTGATGTGGGCGAATTTTGCGCAGCTCCCGGCGCAGCTGTTCCGGTGATGTTTGCCGTTCCGGTTCGATGATTTCCCCAGGCCGGTACGAGTTTTACTTCCGGAATGGATCAACTTTCACTTCGTCGAACGGCAGGTCGTGATCGAGACGGAAAGCGTGGTGGGCAACACGGTGTTCGCGCGGCACCGGCCGCTGCGCCGCGCCCGGCAAGGCATTCCGGACAGGGCCCAAAAAATATTCCCAGTTTGGTCAAAAAAGTGAAGGGGGCATTATGGAAGCAATGGGCCCCTGCGCTCACATTCAACTAAGTCTGCTGCTCGCGGCTGCCAACAAGGTCCGTTGGCAGCCTCCCTCTGGCGTCCTGCTGGCCCAGCTTCCTGGCAAAGCCCCCTTAGTCAATCTTCGGCCGGGTTTCGTCACAGGAACGTGCCGACGTGAGAACAGGGTTTATCTTGCCGTTGCCGAGGCCCGCCGCCAGAACGTCCCGCTCGCGTCGTCCAGTGCGGCGCAACTTTAGTTGAAAGCGGAATTGACCTTGAACCCCTGCGCAGCAAGGGTTTTCGGGAAATATTGCGGTGCGCGATGGTAGTAACAAAATTAGTTGCGTGAGCGGCCCGCGAGCCGCTGCCTGACGCGCTACGGTGCGTCTCTTCTTCATCGACATATCCATGATTTTTACACCTCATGATATGCCCCGCACACGAAATCACGGATAGGTCCGGGGGATGCGGCTGACGCCGGAACTGCTTGCGGCTTTCAGTCCATAGCAGACTCACCATTTCAATCGCTTTGGTCTGTTCAAGTTGAACGCATTCCCCCTGAATTTCCTATACCTGGCAAAAATGTGCCGAACCGGGGTAGCTAGTTATTGGGAACCCATTTCCATTTCTGGTAGGAAAGGTTGTTGCAACTGTAAGTATTGACCTTGGCATTAAGTACGCCGCCACCGCTTGCATCCAGACACTGATTGGACCCCACGTTCAGAAATGCTTGAGTGGACGGTATGTAAAGCCATTCCTGGCTACTGCTTTGATTGCATGCGGTCGCCTGGACTGGCGAGCCGGATTGCAGGCACAAACCCCGGTCAACGAGCTTCAGATGATTACTTGCGTCTATGCTGAGGATCTGGTTCGCATCTTTTGTCGTGCAATTCCATAGACCCACGTTGCTGCCCCCAGCTAGCGTATCAGCACAGTATCCATTGACTGCATTCTGGAGCAGCGACTGATTGTTGACTGAACCGGCCTGGTTGACGGTGGCAGTACATGCGAGATCTGAAGTACAGACTGAACTGGCAATGGACTGGCAATTACCGTAGGTGTTGGTCGAAGCCGACGTTGCCGGATGCCCGTCCAGGTTCGGGGTCCGGAAAACGGCGGTGGTCGGCGGAACGTTGGAGCAGCTCGCGTATTGTTGCGCTCCCTGAGTAAAGTTCTCGACGAACTGGCTCACGGTGCCCTGCAGAAGGCCTTGCGAAGCGGGAACGTAAATATCACCGATCGTCGTGGAATGCCCGGCCTGATCGGTAACTGTCGCCCGCCAGGTGGAGTTACCGCTACCGGAGCCGGTAGCAACCGGAAAGACGGAAAGGGTGTAGGTTGAACCCTCAACCCAACTGTAGTTTATTTTGCACTGTATGCCGGTACCTTCGCCGCCGAATGACTGGCATTGGGCAGCAGTTGAAGGTGCCGCAGCTGATACGTTCCAGATAGAAAATATGGCGATCTTCTGGGTGCCGGAATTCTGCTGTATCCCCACATACCCGCCAATTCCACCCAAGAACCAGAACTGGTTGGCATAAAATGTATTTCCGTTTGCGCCAGGCTCATGAGTCACCTGCACACTGGTGTTAATCCGACTTCCGCTTGAATTCGGTGAAAATGAAAATGAATTTGAAACCATCCCGCCGGCGATGACAGCACTCGAAATGCTAGGCCACAAAAGAATCGGAGCGAGAAGTATCGATATGTAGCGAAAAAGCCTTGCTTTCCTGAGCATTTTATTCCCTATCTTTGTTGTATTTGCACGCTGTTCAATCCGCACGCTTAAAGTACCTTGATAAACAGGTTGAATAAGCTTGTTTGATTGTATGGGCGCACGTTGCTATATGAGTCCGGGGCTGACACTCCGCGTTGTACGGCAATGCCAACGGCGAGGCAATGTCATGCAGCATGAAGAACGCCCCCGTCTGCGCGCAGATCAGAAAATACGTGCCGGCTGGGCGCGGGCGCGACTCGGGACAACACAGCCGGCAAGGCCGACTCCACGGCTCGCCAGCAACATCGTTGCGATAAGACCTTTCATGCAAACTCCTTAAAATTTTCCAGGAAAGGCTTCTTCCGCCATGTTTTTCCCATGCCGTAAACAAAGGTACGACCTGATGGCCAAGGCAGTTCAGCCACTACCACGACTATCGCCGCTCAGTGTAGCCGTCCCCGTGCAGAGGATCGTGAAAAATTGTTACGCCCCGAAAGAGGTATTCGGGTAGTGCATGCGCAGAGGTCGCGCCGGGAATTCGGACAGGTCGGTAAGTGGAACGGTCGGGGCTGATCTGGTCGTAGGGGCCAGAAAAAGGAACCTGAAGAGGGCAAAAAGAAGCCTCCAGCCGCATAGCCCGGTATTCAAGGCAAAGGCGCGGCGTTGGCAGTCCTGAAGATGGGCTTCGAGCGCCGGCGCGACACGAGACATTGGGGGCCAAACTCCCGCAATCGACCAACCAACCGACGCACCTGCCGCGCCGTCAACCCGAGTCGTTCGGCTGCACGCCAGCCACGGCTTCAACTTGCCGTCAGCCACATTCAGTTCACCCAGGCAGGCCCGACGCGCTCGCGGCTGATAAACGCTCGGCGGCCGCTGCCGGCGCGGAATCCACAATCCAGCCCTCGTCATGAGCTTGCGCGCCGTTTCCTTCGACAACTTTAGTCCATGGCACTCCCCAAAGCTTCTCGCAAGCCAGCGTCGGCCCGAAATCGGCGTAGCGCTCATGAATAACGGTGAGGGCACGTAACGCCAGCCCGTCGTCGAGCTTGCGGTTGCCTGGCCGGCCGCGACGGCCCGAAGCTACGCCGCTGGCTCCTTGCTCTCGATTCGGATGACCAACCGTTCCACCTGGCGCACGCTCCGGCCCAGACGTTCAGCCGCACGCCCAGGCTTCAAGCCCGTGTCCACCACGGCCTGGATTACCTTGAGTCGATCAAGCTCTCGTATTGTCAGTGTCACCAATCCGACTGGCTGCATGGTCGGCTCCCGTGCTTGCTCAACGAGCCGCCCAGCATGCCAGCAGTCAAAAACACGGCATCTTGAAATAGCCAGAACACGACATTAGGATATGGCCGCTACAATCAATTTTTTTCGATAAATTCCGTTATGTCAAATTCAAGATTCATCGCGGGAAACCGTGGAAGCTTTGGGTACAGTTGGTAATCTGACGCCAATGGAGACGGGCGTTGGAGGCCAAATTGCTGGATCGCAAAGCACTACAGGCATTGGGATGCTGGACGGGCTACCGGGTTGAGC